>CAYODC010000053.1:0-10458 GCA_964402575.1 uncultured Verrucomicrobiota bacterium | reverse complement strand
CTGGCCGAGGCCAACCACTATCCCGCCATCGACGTGCTCATGAGCATCAGCCGCCTCATGAGCGAAGTCGCCACCCCGCCCCAGGCCGAGGCGGCCGGCCGCCTCAAGGAACTGCTCTCGGTCTACCGCCACGCCGAAGACCTCGTCAACGTCGGCGCCTACGTCGCCGGATCCAATCCCCGCATCGACGAAGCCCTCCGGAAAATCGAAGCCATCCGGAACTTCCTCAAGCAGCGGCCCCACGAAGTCTCCACCATGCCCGAAACCCTCGCGCGCCTCGCCGAAATCGTCAAATGAAGCGCTTCAAATACAGCTTGCAACGCGTCCTCGACGTCCGCGAAGTGGCCTTGAACCAGTGCGAGGCCATGCTGGCCGAATCCCAGCGCGCCCTCCGCGCCCGCCAGGCCGAGCAACGCCAATGCGGCGAGGCCCTCCGCCAAGCCGCCGAGGCCATGGTAAAAGCCCCGGCCTCCGTCCGGCCCGCCCGCGAATGCCTGGCTCAGCGCGCCTGGTTCCAGCACCTGTCCGACCGCCTCCAGCGGGCCGGTCAAGCCGCCCAGAAGGAAGCGGACACCGTCGATCATCGCCGCGCCGACCTCCACAAGGCCCTCATGGACCACAAGGTCATCGAGAATCTCTCCCGGCGCGAGCGCTGCAGCTGGCTCGCCCAGCTCCGCACGGCCGAACAGAAAAACATGGATGAAGTGGCGGCCCAAACCCGCGAACGGCAGCGGCTCGGCGGCCATTCGCATCCCCTCCACAACCCCGCGAGATCCCCATGAAGATCCTGGCCCTGCTGCTCAGTTTGCTCTGCACCGTCTTGCTGGCGACCCTGGCCGCGCTCTACGGCTCCGGCCGGATGAGCCCCCCGCCGCCTCCGGCGGAAACCGACGCCCCCCGGGAATCCGAAAGCCGTACCTCGCTTTTCCCCGAACAGAGCCGCGCCGTCGAAGAACTGCTCAAGGCAATTCTTGCCCGTCAGGAATCCTTGGAACGGCAGGAAACGCTCCTCAATGAACGCGAGGAACAGATCCGTCAGGAAACCGTGGTCCTCACCCGCATGCGCGAAGAACTTTCCGCCGCCAAGAAAGACATCGATGACTACATGGCCAAGATGGACGAGCTGGCGGCCGGCTGGAACGAGGACGAACGCAAAAACACCCGGAAATTGGCCGAATTCTACGCTAAAATGGATCCCCAGAATGCCGCCCGTCTCCTTTCCAAGATGGAAACCGACCGGGTGGCGCGCATTTTAATGTTTCTCTCGGACCGCCAGGCGGGCGCCATCATGGATGCTTCGGTCGGCCTGGGCCCTGATGGCATAGATCTTGCTGTGCAGTGGACAGAAATGATCCGTCAGTTGAAAGAACCCCAATCCCCCGCACCTTAGTCCATTGAATATACGGAACCGGCCATGTTGAACTTGATGAGCGCATTGTCCCCTTCGCCACAGGAAAGCTCCGGCTTTCCCCTCCCGGCGGAAGATCGCGCCATCGGCGCCGATACGGAACGCTCCTTCGATCATTGCCTCGCGGAATCCGTTGGCGAGCCCCCCTACGGGAAAGATCCCGAAGCGGAATCCCATAAGCCCGCCCCGGTTCCGTCGGAGGAAGTCCCCGAAGAGGACCTGCCTTGGGATGCCGTCCCCCTCGCGGAACTTGTTTCGGAAACCCTCCCGCCCGAAGACCTCCTCGTAGAACCGGAAACCGCCCACCTTTCCTTTTTCATCGCGGAATCGACCGAATCCGAATCCGATTGGAGCCAGCCGGCCCCGGGCGAGACGGAATCGCTGGAATCCAGTGGTGAAGCGCCTGCGCCGGCCCTGCCCAGTGCGGAATCCCTTGAAGTCACGGAAGATCTCGCGGCCTTTCCCGAGGCTGCCGCGCAAGCCCCGGCAGGAAACGCGGAGTCCCCCGATGGTTCACCCATCCCCGCGCCAGCCTCGGCGGCATCCCTCGCACCCCCTTCTTCCGCGCCCGAGCAAGGCCTCCCGGCCGGTTCCGATCCGTTGAACTCTGTCCCTGTCGCCGAGGCCGGAATTCCGCCCGCCCCCGCCGAGACCGATGGATCCTCGCCCCTGATCCCGGCCGCGGCATCCCCGGCCCACGGTCTCACGCCCCCCCCAACGCCGTCCCGTCCTCGTCCCGCCGCGCCCGTCGTGGAGCCGAATCTCCCGGCTCCCGCCACTGAAACCACGGGCCTCCCGACCCATCTCCCCGCTCCGCTTCCCGCGGCAGACGACCTCGCGGGAGACGACCTCGCGGCAGACACCTCGGATGCCATCCCCCCCCCCCTTGCCGCCACGCCGCCCACCCGCTCGGAGGCCTCCGGGGAACCTGCCCCGGCTCCCGCCCCTTCGATCGCGGCAGCGTCCAGCGAACTCGGAGTCATTCCCCTCCCCGGCACCGAAGCCTCCGACTCCCAAACGGCCGACGACCCCTCCCATTCCTTCCAGTCCGGCGCTTCCCGCCTGGCGGGCATCGCCGGCCTCGGCCAGCCCCCGGCCGAACCGGCCCTGACCTCATCCCCGTCCGCCGCCCCCGCCGCGGCCACCCCCGCACCCGCCTCCCTCTCCGCTTTCATGACGCCCGCCGCCTTGCTCGAGCAATTGGACCGGGTGGTGCTGCGGTCCGTCCGGGCCGATCCCCATAGCATCCGCGTCGACCTCGAACCCGCTTCGCTCGGACGCGTGACGCTCCACTGCCGCGAAACTTCGGCCGGCCTCTCCGTGGACATCACCGTGCAGAATCCCGCCGTGCGCTCGATGCTCGCGGCACAGGAACAAGACCTGCGCCTCAGCTTGGAATCGCAGGGTCTTCAACTCGGCCGCTTCTCGGTTTCATACCGGGACGGCGACGGCCGGTCGGATGCCGACCAGGCCGGACAACACCGCGAACAGGGCGACTCCGGCGAATCCCAGCGCCGGATGGTCTCCGGCCCCGCCCCCCTCGCGGCGCCGGCGTCCCCCCGGCCGACGGGTCCCGGAGTGCGCAACCGTTGGGTGGCCTGACAGGAACAGAGGAGAAACGATCATGCCAGACACTGGTTCCATCTCGGAAATCTCGAATGTCGCGCCCCCCTTGGATACGTCCCAGATGACGGCTGAACAGCGCTCCGCGGTCGATGCCGTCCTGGCGCAGGAAAACACCTCCCCCGGGGGTGCCCTGGGCAAGGAGGAATTCCTGAACCTCCTCGTCACCCAACTGTCCAACCAAGACCCCCTCGACCCCATGGACAGCACCCAAAGCATCGCCCAGCTCGCCCAATTCAGCGCCCTTGAACAAATGCAAAACGTCGCCCAGCAGATCGAAGCGCTGCGCCAATCCAGCAGCCTCGTCGATGCCATGCTCCTGCAGGGCCAGAACGTCGAGGCGGTCGACGCCAACGGCACCACCTACACCGGCCTCGTCGAAAATGCGGCCTGGGGCGCGGACGGCCTCACCCTGACGATCGGAGGCGCCCAGGTCCCGATGGCGAATGTCGTCCAGTTGCGCCTGGTCCAGCCCGTCACCGAGGAAACCACTGAAGAGACCTCCGCCGAAACCACCACCGACCCCTCTTCGGAAACCCCGGCCCAGGACACAGAATCCGCCAGCCAGGGAACCACGGAATCCACGGAAACCGCCTCCGGCGGCTCCACCGAAGACCCTGTCGAATACGCAATGTAAAAAAACGAGAAACAAGGAGAACGACCATGCTACCTTCCATGTATAGCGGAGTATCGGGACTGCTCACGCACCAAGAGCGGATGAACGTGATCGGCAACGACATCGCCAACGTGAACACGGTCGGCTTCAAGCAAAGCGACATGACCTTCCAGGAGGCCTACGTCACCACCCTGCGCTCGCCCGCGCCCGGCACCCCCGGCCAGCAGGTCGGCCTCGGCGTCGAAATGGGCCAGCTCGAACGCGATTTCAGCAGCGGCGCGCTCATGCAAACCGGCACGGCTTCCAATTTCGCCATCTCCGGCAACGGCTTCCTCGTGGTCTCCGAACCCGCCAACGGCGCCCAATACCTCACCCGCGCCGGCGACTTCGTCCTCGACGTGGACCAGGCCACCAACCAGACCTACCTCATCACCCCCGATGGCCGCCGCCTGCAGGGCGTCATGGGCGGCCCCCCCGCCCCCGACCTCACCGGCCTTGGCATGGCCGACATGCAGGATATCGTCCTGCCGGCCAACACCACCTCCTATTCCGTCGGCCTCGATGGCATCCTCTACGTCTCCGTGGATGGCGCCCCCCCGGTGGCCTCCGGACGCATCGCCCTCGCCAACGTCCAGAACCCCACTGGCCTCCAATCGATCGGCAGCAACCTCTACGCCCTGACCGATTCCGCCGCCATCCGCGCCTTCGCCAACCCGGGCGAAGCCGGCAGCGGCCAGATCTTCCAGGGCTATCTCGAAAATTCCAATGTTGACTTGGCACGGGAGTTCACGGATATGATCATCACCCAGCGCGGATTCCAGGCGAATTCCCGCACGATCACCACCACCGACGAAATGTTGCAGGAACTGCTTTCGCTGAAACGGTAAGGAACGTTAAAACATGATCATCTGTTCGGATCTCCACGACCGCCCGCTCTATATCAATCCCGATCTGCTGGAACGGATCGAGTTGACCCCCGACACCCAACTGGTGTTCGTCAACGGCAAGCGGACCTATGTCAAGGAATCCCCGGAGATCATCGTCGACCGGATCGTCGCCTACCGCCAGCGGGTAGGCGTCTGTTCCGCCGTGCCTGTCTGGCGCGACCATCAGCCCGATCAAGGGACCTCCCCGGAACCCGCCAAGGAATAATGGATTATGGACATCGGGACACTGGTCGGCATCCTCTTCGGCATCGGCATCGTCTCCGCCGCCATCGCCATCGGCGGCGGCTCGGGCTTTTTTGATGTCCCCTCCCTGATGATCACCGTCGGCGGGGCCTTCTCCGCCACCTTGATCAATTTCCCCCTGCCCAAGATCATCGGCACCCTCGGCATCGTCCGCAAAGCCTTCCTCAGCCGCGACAAGGACTACCTCGCCATCTACAACCGCTTGTCCGATTTCGCCATCCGCGCCCGCCGCGACGGCATCCTCGGCCTCGAAAACGATGTCGAGTCCCTCGACGATATCTTCATGCAGAAGGGCCTTCGGATGGCGGTCGACGGCAATTCCGCCGAAATCATCGAGGCCGTCCTTGAACAGGATATCGCCTCCATGGTCGAACGCCACCAGATCGGCCACGGCATCTTCGGTGCCCTCGCCAACTACGCCCCCGCCTTCGGCATGATCGGCACCCTCATCGGCCTCGTCCAGATGCTCCGCAACCTCGACGACCCCAGCTCCATCGGCATGGGCATGGCCGTCGCCCTCATCACCACCCTCTACGGCGCGCTCGTGGCCAACATCATCGCCCTGCCCATCCAGGGCAAGCTCGAACAACGCACCGGCGAGGAAGTCGCCATCCGCCGCATGATCCTCCAAGGTATCCTCTCCATCCAGCAGGGCGACAGCCCGCGCGTCGCCCAGGAAAAACTCCGCAGCTACATGCCCCCGGCCATGCGGAAAAAAGCCCAAAGCGCATGAGCTCGAAAAAACGGCAACTCCCGGCGAAAAAACCACCCGCCGGGTGCCCCGGGTGGATGATGACCTTCGGCGACTGCATGTCGCTGCTGGTCACCTTCTTCGTCATGATGATCGCCTTCTCCACCTTGGAAGAAGCCAAGCTGGCCGCCATGATCGGGGTCCTCCAAGGCGCCTTCGGCGTCGTCGATCTCGGCCCCCCCAAGGGCATGATCCAGCGCAAATCCATCACCGACACCGAAGTGGAAACCCAAACCGAAACCGGCGACGCCGTCCGCGGCGAATCCGACACCCTTCGCTTCCTCACTCCCGAGGAAATGGCCGACGCCCTCCCCAATTTCATCAACGAAATCAAACCCCAGGGCGTCGAACTCGTCCCCGACCGGATCCTCGTCCAAATGCTCGACGAAGGCCTCTCCATCGTCCTGCAGACCACCAACCTCTTCCTCGAAGGCACCGCCACCTGGCAGCGCGATTTCCAGCCCCTCTGGCAGGGCATCGACGGACTCCTGCGCGGCCGCGACAATGAAATCCGCATCACCTCCGTCACCAGTGCCACTGGCCCCGTCCGCCAGGATGTCGCCGCCACCAGTTGGGGCCTCGGCGTCATCCGCGCCAACCGCATCGCCACCGAACTGCAGTCCGCCATGAAATCCCCCCCCTCCCGCTTCGGCGTCGGCGTGCAGGTCTACGACAACGGATCCGGCCCCGCCAGCGAAGACCATGTCGAAATCATGATCATGGAACGAACCCGCGTCACCGACGTCGGCTCTGAAAGCGCCTGGCCCAAGGGAATGTGGCGATGAGCAAGGCCCGAATGCCCGAAAAAAAACGTGCCGCGGGCGCCCCCGCCTACATGGCGCAGTACACCGCCTTGATGACCATCCTGCTGGCCTTCTTCATCCTCATGCTCACCATGGGCAAGGATCGCACCGCCGGCTTCAAGGAAGGCGTCGGCAACATCAAAAACCTGCTCGAACTCACCGGCGGCGGCGACGGCTTGCTGGACTTCTGGCGCTCCATGCGCCAGCCGGGCCTCCCCAAGAAAATCCAGGAAAACGACGCCCCCGAAGCCATGCTCGTGGGCTACGAAGAAGACGCCATCGAACAGTTCAGCCTCGATGCCTCCAGCATCAACCACATCCAGATCGTCGACGACCGCCAAACCCTGCGCCTGCGCTCCTCCATCCGCTTCGAACCCGGACAGGTCCGCATGGACCGCCGCACCCAGTTCGCTCTTGACCAGGCCGTGGCCACCATCTACTCTCTCCAGCACTACCACGTGGTGGTTTGCGTGCAGGTCGATACCGGGCATCCGGAAGAGGATCGGCTCTTGGCCGCCCAGCGGGCGGCCTGGCTGGTCCGGCACATCACCCAGCATACCCAGATCCCTAGGGATCGGATCCGGGCGCTGGGCCAGGTGGGCTCCCTCGTCGATGAGGAAAGCGGAGAACCCATCGAAGTCATGCTGTTCCTGCGCGACAAGCAAGCCACGGAAAATCCCGTTTAGCAATTCGAGGAAATGAGGTTACAAACATGGCACCGAACAACGATGACATGATGGACGATGACAAGCCCGCCCGTGGCGCGGCCAAGCCGGCGGCCAAGAAAGGCCCCCTGCTGATCATTCTCGTCGGAGTGCTGGTCATGACCATCACCCCCCTGGCCACGTATTTCGTTGTCCGCGGCTCCTCCGCCCCCTCCCCCGCCGACACCGAAACCGCCGTCGCCGAACCCGCCCCCCAGCCCATCGTGATGCCCATCGACCCCCTCGTCGTCAACATCTCCGGCACCCGCATGACCCGCGTCCTCCGCATCCAGGTCCACCTCGTCCTCAGCGAAGCCCGCCTTCAGGACGTCCTCAAGGAAATGATGCCCATGGTCAAGGACCGCATCATGGCCACCGCCGGACGCCGCACCCTCGATGAAATGGAAGGCATCGACGACCGCGACTCCCTCAAGCGCGACATCGCGCTCGAAATCAACAGCCTCGTCCGCAACCGCATGGCCGGAAGCGTCCTCGACGTCGCCTTCAGCGAATTCCTCATCCAATAGGATCCCGCCCATGGCCGAACAGCTGACCCAGGCCGAAATCGATGCCCTCCGCGGCGCCGTTCGCTCCGGCGAAATGGCCGCCATCTACGAGCAGAAACCTCCGGCTCCCGCCGAAGATGTCAAGGTCATCGGCTACGATTTCCGCAAGCCCAAGCTGCTCTCCGCCGAACGGATGATGAAGCTTCAGCTCGTCCACCAGGTCCTGCTGAAAAACATCCAGGCCATGCTCTTCTCCATGTTCAAGATCGCGGGCGAATCCAAGCTCAGCGCCCTCGAACAGGTCTCCTACGGCGAATACATGCTCTCCCTCGCCCCCCCCACCTACCTGCTGGGGCTCCAGGCCAGCCCCGACGTGGGCGCCGTCGGCATCGAACTCTGCCCTCCCATGGGCCAGATCCTCCTTGATATGCTCCTCGGCGGCGATGGCGAAACCGCCGCCGCCAAGCCCCCCCACGAATTCAGCGCATTCGAAATGGAAATCATGCGCACCCTCAGCGACCGTCTCGTCGAGGAACTCGAATCGGCTTGGAAACAAATCTACGAATTTTCCCTGGAAATCACCGCCCAGGGCGTCTCCCCCGAACAGGTCCAGATCGCCCCCCCCGACACCCCCTGCCTCATCGCCCTCATCGACCTGCGCCTCAACGAAACCCCCTTGCGACTCCAGTTCTGCTATCCCTTCCAATCCCTCCAAACCGTCTTTGAACGCGCCGAGGCCTCCCGCGAAGACCAGACCGGCAAACGCACCGGATTGCGCCAGAAACTCCTCCGCGCCGTCCAAACCGTCCCCCTCCCCGCCAATGTCGAACTCGGACGCGCCCAGATGACCGCCCGCGACATCGGCAGCCTCGAAGTCGGCGATGTCATCCGTCTCGACCAGGCCACCGGCGATCCCTTGCGCCTGAACATCGCCGACCGCATGATCGGCGCCGCCTACGTCGGCGCCCGCCGCGGACGTATGGTCGCCAGCATCCATCATATCGCCCAACCCCACAATGCCGAGGCCGAGAAAAAAGCCGCGGCCGCCCCGGGCCCCTCCGCCCATGCGCCATCCCCCCGCCCGCCCCCCCCCCCGCGCCGCCCGCCCGCCCGCCTTCCGCTGCCCCCCCCCCTTCGGCCGCCCGCCCGCAGGCCGCTCGCCCGCCGGAGAAATCTCAACCGGATAAAACGAAAGGCCATCCATCATGAGCGATCCCCAAAATCCTTCCGACGCCACCGACATCGAACGCCAGATGGAACAGATGCTCGCGGACAGCATGGCTGCGGACAAAACTGCCCCCAAGCCGCAACCCGCCGAACCGGCCCCCTCCATCCGCCGCGTCGAAATGGACGAAGTCAAAACCGTCCCTCGCGGCAATGCCGACCCCGACGGCAACCTCAAGCTCATCCTCGACATCGCCGTCGAAGTCCGCGTCGAAGTCGGCAACTCCCGCCTCACCATCAGCGAACTGCTCAACCTCGCCCCCGGATCCATCGTCGAGCTCGACCGGACCGCCGGCAGCCCCGCCGACCTCCTCGTCAACGGCACCAAGATCGGCCAGGGCGATGTGGTCGTCGTCGACGAAAGCTACGGCATCCGCCTCACCAAGCTCGTCGATCCCCAGGAACGCATCAACTCGCTCTGACCCCCGTTCCGCATGCGCGCTCGTCTGGAGCCTCTAGCATGAACGTGGCGATCATTCCAGCCCGGGGCGGCAGCAAGCGCATCCCCCGCAAAAATATCCGCCCCTTCAACGGCAAGCCCATCCTCGCCTACTCCATCGAGGCCGCCCTCGCCTGCGGCCGCGTCGACCGCCTGATCGTGTCCACCGACGACCCCGAAATCGCCGCCGTCGCCCGCGCCTGCGGCGCGGAAACCCCCTTCGACCGCCCCCAGGAGCTCGCCGACGACCAGACCCATATCGGCGCCGTCCTCCGCCACGCCATCCGTTGGCTGGTCGACCAACACACTCCTCCCGAACTCGTCTGCTGCGTCTTCGCCACCGCCCCCTTCCTCACCGCCGAGCTCCTGCGCGACGCCTGCGACCAGCTCCGCCACGCCCCGGACATGCAGTACGCCTTCGGCGCCGCCCGTTTCTCCTTCCCCATCCAGCGCGCCGTCCGCCGCCTCCCTGGCGGCGGCGTCGAACCCTTCCAGCCCGAATGCATGGCCATGCGCTCCCAGGACCTCGAACCCGCCTACCACGACGCCGGCCAGTTCTTCTGGGGCCGCACCGACGCCCTCCTCGCCGGCGCCTCCATCTTTTCGCCCCGCTCCATCCCCGTCCTCATCCCCTCCCACCGCGTCCAGGACATCGACACCCCCGAGGATTGGGAGCGCGCCGAGCGGTTGTACCAGGCCCTTCTGCTGCCGGAGCCCCATGCGCATCGCCTTCCGAGCTGATGCCTCCACCGCCATCGGCACCGGCCACGTCATGCGCGGCCTGACCCTCGCCGAGGCCCTCCGCGAGCGCGGTGCCGAAATCCATTTCCTATGCCGCGATTTCCCCGGCCACGCCGCTGCCGTCATCGCCGACCGCGGCTTTCCCTGCACCCTGCTGCCCGCCGGCACGCGTACCGAATCCCCCCCGCCCCCGCACGCCCCTTGGCTCGGCGCCGGCTGGCAGGAAGACGCCGCCGCCTGCGCTGACGTCCTCGCCCCCGGCGTCGACGGGCTCGTCGTCGACCACTATGCCCTCGATGACCGCTGGGAGCGCGCCCTCCGCCCCATGGCCCGCCGCATTCTCGCCATCGACGACCTCGCCGACCGCCCCCACGACTGCGACCTGCTGCTCGACCAGAATCTCGCCCCCCGCATGGCCGAACGCTACGCTCCCCGCGTCCCCCCCTCCTGCCG
>CAYODC010000052.1:0-10467 GCA_964402575.1 uncultured Verrucomicrobiota bacterium | reverse complement strand
GGGGGGGGGGGGGTTTGCTAGGTTGCGGCCACATCAGGATTCGGCCGTGCGCCGGAGGAAGCGAGAGGGAGCGATGACGAGGAAAGCGATGTGGCAGGCGGTGTGGGCGGCGATGTTCCTGGCGAGCGTGGCGGGAGCGTACGGGGAAGCGGTGCGCGGGGACATCAACAACTGGCAGAACCCATCCGTGACACAATGGATGGCGACCAACGTTGGCTTTCAAGGCGACGCGGCCTGGTCCAGCACGATCACAAGCACGGCCACGCGTGCCAGTTCGGGTTTTAAGTTCGACCAAAGCGGCGATTGGGCCAATAGCTGGGGTGAGGGGACCAGTGCAGGAGTGAACAGCACCGTTGGCACGGCCACAAAGGGCGGAAGCGGCAACCTTGCCTTTGCGGAGACGAACGCGTTGCGGTACACCTTTCGCCTGGCAGGATACAACGATTGGACCGATCGTTCCTACGTGATTCAGGCCACGACAAACCATCCCGTCAGCGTGACGAGCGTGACGGACGACAGCGCGACGGCGGGGACCGGACCCGTGACCGTGACGGCGACGCTGGGCGCGGCGCCGAGCGGCGAGAAGGTGTACGCGCGGTGGACAACGAACGACTTCGGGGTCAGCGCGCTGGCCACGGCGGCAGTCTCGGGAACGACGGCGACGATGACGATTCCGGGGCAGCCGTCGGGCCGGACGGTGACGTACTACGTGCTGACGAGCACGATGCCGACGAACGTGCTGACGGCGAATTACGACCTGTGCACGCTGCGCGCCGCCAATGCGGGCGGGACGAACTATGCCTACCTGGTGGGGGAGGCGGAGCCGGTGTACGGCAACTGCTGGCATTTTCCGACGAATACGCTTCCCTGGGTTGCGCATACGATGCGGATTCCGACCAACCCTACCCCGTCGCAGGACACTTACGTCTACGTGGGCAACTACCAGACGGACGCGGACATGACCGGCGGCGCGGTGATCTGGCGCGCGGAGGCGGGGACGTGGGCGACCAACAATATGGCCTACGTGACGAATGCGGGCAGCGACAACTACTGGAGCGCGATGATCGCGTCCAACGCAGTGGCGCCGGGAGAGACGCTCCACTACTACCTGCGGGTGGACTACGCCAACGGCGGGGCGGACACGACCTACATCGGGACGACGACGCAGGCGGACAACGTGAAGTACGCGACCGCGGGGGAGGCGGCGGCACATCCGTTCTCGGTGGCCAGCGCGGCGAATCTGGGGAATTGCTGGCACACGCCGGCGGTCGCGGAGCCGGCGGGGGCGTACATGCGCAATCCGCGACATCCCTACGCGACGAATGCGGTGACGATCTACAACGGGAACCAGTTCGCGGGCGAGGGCACGCCCGGGAACCAAAGCGGTGGTTGGCTGATCTATCGCTTGGAGGGGGCGGGCGCGTGGAGCAGCAACGCGCTGGCGTTCGACTCGGAATCGGGCAACAACAAGTACTGGAAATCCGCGCTTGCGGCGGGCGCGTTCACCAAGACGCAGACGGTCCAATACGTCCTGGCGATCACCTACACGGACCGCGAGACCACCTATTTGGGCGCGACGGAGGAAGGGACCGCCGGCCAGGTCTTCGCGGCGCTGGCGGAGGCGCAGGCGCAGCCGTTCGCGTTCACCTACGGGGATGATCCGGGGCTGGAGCCGGGCTTCGTCTATCACGGCGGCAACGTAGTGAAGGTGGCGGGGGACACGATCCAGGTCTGGACGAAGATCGGGTACGAGGCGGCGGACGGGCATCGCTGGGCGGACCACGCCGAGGTGCGCTTCCGCGTGACGACCAACGGCGCGAGCAAGCGGGTCGTGCAGGGCGTGACCCGGCTGAGCAAGCTGGAGGACAAGAAGGTCGGCACGAACGACCTGGTGCGGACGAACGCGATGGTCTTCAGCCACGCGGAGGACGATCCGAGCGAGAACGGCAACGCGATGTGGTGGGTGGCGACGATCCAGGACAGCGCGCTGACGAACCAGGAGGCGCTGGTGCAGTACCAGGTCGCCGCGTGGAATTCGGCCACGAACGGCGGAAACGGCGTGGTGCGCAAGGCGGAATGGCAGGCCGATGGATCGCCGGACGAGTTCTTTGAATACCGGGTGTACACCGGCGGTTCCGGCGCCTTGACGATCAACGGCCAGAACGCGGACTACACGACGACGAAGTTCTTTCTCGACGAGGCGGCGAGCGAGACGGCGGCGATCAGCGTATTGTATTCTCCGCCCGCGGGTGCGCAGAACGTGGAGGTGTTCTCCAACGTGGGCCGCCGGGACCGGGTGGACGCGGACTGGAACAGCGACGGCATTCCCGACGGGATCCAGCCGCCGGACGGCAACCTGATCACGACCAACGCCACGACGGCCTATTTCACGGCGTTTCCGATGACGTGGAACGGCAGCGCGTTTGCGTGGACGACGAACGCGGGCCAGTGCGGGGCGTACCGGCTGACGGCGCGCTACCAGACGGCGGAGCAGGCGGGGTCGACGAACTGGACGTGGTATTCGTCGGAGGGGCGCCGCGACCATGCGATCGTGATTTCGCCGAAGAAGGTGTTGCAGCAGACGATGTACGAGCTGAACACACTGACGGTGAAGGCGAGCAACAACACGGAGAACGGGCGGAGCACGTTCGACGACCTGATCGATCCGCTGGTGGCCAGCAACGCCAATACGTTCAACGAATTCAGCATCGAGTACCTGAACAAGCTGCAGGCGAACTGCCTGTGGTTCCAGCCGATCCACCCGGCCGGCTACGACCGGTCGGAAAACGATCCGGCCACGCCGGGTACGCGCTACAACCCGGGCAGCCCGTACGCGACCCGCGATTATTATTCCGTGAACCACTTTTTCGCGCGGGCGGGGACGGAAGAGGCCGCGTTGACGGAGTTCACGAACTTCGTGGCGCACTGCGACCAGGCCACGAACCGTCTGGGCAGCAGCAACAATATCGGGACGATCAACGTGATGCTCGACGGGGTGTTCAACCACACGTCGTGGGATGCGGAGTTCGGCGAGATGGGGGTGGAACTGGGGTTCTGCACGAACAAGGACGACAAGATCGGCTGGTTCAAGCCGGGGTGGTATGCGAACTGGGAAGACTACGGGTCGCCGGCGACCTACTACCACACGGCGTGGAGCAACGACATCGCGACGGCGCCGGACCGCGGGGATTTCGGGAAATGGGCGGACGTGGCCGAATTGTATTACGGCAAGTATTCGGCGCTGGTGCGGCACAATCCCGACAACAACGGCGACTATCTGAACGAGGAAGACGTCTACGACTTCGCCGGGATGAGCCAAGACACGATCGATCTCTGGCGCTACGTCGGCAAGTACACGGAGTATTGGCTGGAGAAGACCGGCCATGGCCTGACCAACCGGCCGGGGCAGGTGGACGGCAACGGCATCGCCCTGGATGATTACGGCATCGACGGGTTGCGGTGCGATTTCGGGCAGGGGCTGCCGCCGCAGTTGTGGGAATACATCATCAACCGCACACGGTCGATGAAGTGGAATTTCATGTTCATGGCGGAGACGCTGGACGGGGGCGTGCCGGGCTACCGCTCGAACCGGCATTTCGACATCCTGAACGAGAACATGGTGTTCCAGTTCACGCAGGCGCACGTAAGCACGCCGTGGGACCTGCGCACGCAGCTCGAAAACCGCCGCACGGGCTACGCCGGCGGGGCGATCCTGCTGAACCTGACCGGGCATGACGAAATCATGCCGTGGAGCGATCCGTGGGTGACGGCGTCGCGCTACGCGATGGTGTCGGCGGTGATGGGCGTGCCGATGGTATTCTACGGGCAGGAGCAGGGGATCGGGCCGTACAACGGGACGGCGGACAAGTGGACGGGATTTGCGGACTTCGAGATGAACTTCGGCAAGAACATTCCGCACTTCAAGCGCTGGAACCAGTTGCGGGTGTGGAACGAGCCGCCGCTGGAGGCGGCCTCGCGCGAGATGGCGCAGTGGCACGGGCGGGTGAACTGGGCGCGGCTGAACAGTCCGGCGCTGCAGAGTCCCAACCAGTACTTCCTGAGCCGGACGGCGGGGGGCGACAACGGCAAGGTTTTCGCGGTGGCCAAGTACGAAGAGGCGGGCGCGGTGGCAAACGGCCGGGATGCGGTGCTGGCGTTCGCGCTGTTCGTGAACGACGGCGATCATTCGGGCGCGAGCGACACCTACGACCTGGCGGGCTGCTGGGACCTGCTGGGGCTGGAGAACAGCACGGGGACCTTTTACAACGTGCGCAACCTGGCCTCCAGCGACGCGACGGCCGCGCTATGGGAAACGCCCAAGACCGGCGCCGAGCTGTACAGCGACGGAATCTATGTCGGATTGGCGTCGGACGACAGCGGCAACATCTACGACGACGGGCACATCGTCCAGTACCTGAAGCTCGAGGAAGTGCCGGCGCCCGGCATGGCGACGACCAATTCGCCGGCGTCCGTGCCCTATGTCTGGCTGGATGAGTATTATCCGGGCGGGCACACGGCGCAGGAATACGAGGATTTGGCGACGCAGACCAGCTCCAACGGCATCCAGACGGTGTGGGAGGCTTATGTGGCGGGGCTGGATCCCACGGATGTGAACGCCGTTTTCGGGATGGAAAGCGTGCAGAGCCTTGCCGGCGCGCAAATCGCGGTGGAGGCGGCTTCGAACCGGGCCTACCGGATTGAATTCCTCGACGGCGAGTTGGCGGCGAATCCGCAGATCTGGCATTCGTTCCTGGCCAACGGCGCGTGGACGAACGTCGAGCCGTTCACGAACCGGCATGCCTTCGTGGACACGGGGGCGGCCACCAACAGCGGGGTGCCGGTCAGCACCCAGCGGCATTACCGCGTGTGGGTGGGGCTGCCGTAGGGGAAAACCGAATATTCACTATCCAATATTCAATGTTCAATCGATTGAAAATGGACGATTGATTATTAAATATTGAATATTTGGATCGGAACAAGGAGCCGACCATGTGGATCTTGCGCGGAATGCTGGGCGTGGTTGTATTCACGGCGCTGGCGTGGGTGTTGAGCGAGAATCGCCGCCGGGTGGAATGGAAGATCGTCGGATGGGGGCTGGGGCTGCAGTTCGGCATGGCGGTGCTGCTGCTGAAGGTGCCGCTGTTCCAGCAGGCGCTGGTGCAGCTCAACAAGGGGGTGCGCGCGGTGGAGAGGGCCAGCCACGAGGGCGGGGCGTTCGTGTTCGGCTACCTGACCGGCGGGGAGGCGCCGTTCCAACTGGCGGACGGGGCGGTGGCGGCCCCGCCGTTGTTTTTCTTCGGCCCGCTGATGATGCTGATCGTGGTGGGGGCGCTGAGCGCGGTGCTGTTTCATTTCGGCGTCCTGCAGAAGATCGTGGCGGTGTTCGCGCACCTGCTGCGGCGCACGATGGGCCTCGGCGGGGCGGAGGGCGTGGTGGTGGCGGCCAATGTGTTCATGGGGCAGAGCGACGCACCGCTGCTGATCAAGCCCTACGTGGCGCATCTGGGCCGGGCGGGGCTGATGTGCACGATGACGGCGGGCATGACGACGATTTCGGGGTCGCTGATGATCGTGTATGCCTCGATCCTGGACCCGCTGATGCCGGGACTCGTGCTGGGGCATCTGGTCGTGGCCTCGCTCATCAGCGCGCCGGCGGCGGTGATGGTGTCGCGCCTGATGGTGCCGGCGGCCCCCGAGGAGGTGGACCACGAGACGCCGCAGCTGGCGACCGACACGCACGGGGTGGTGGATGCGCTGCTGGTGGGGGCGACCGACGGCGCGAAGGTGATGGTCAACGTGGCCGTGATGCTGGTGGCGATCATCGCGGTGGTGGCACTGGCGAACCGGGCGCTGGGGTTGCTGCCGCTGGACGCGCCGCTGTCGCTGGAGCGGATGTTCGGCTGGGTGATGGCGCCAGCGATGTGGCTGGCGGGGGTGCCGTGGAGCGAGGCGCGCGCGGCGGGCGAACTGATGGCGCTCAAGACGGTGTTCAACGAATTCGTGGCCTACGTGGCGCTGGCGAAGCAGGATCCGGGCGCACTGTCGATCCATAGCCGGCTGATTACGATCTATGCGCTATGCGGGTTCGCGAATTTCAGCAGCATCGGCATCCTGGCCGGCACGCTGACGGCGCTGTGTCCCGGGCATAAGCGGACGATTGCCGCGCTGGGCTTCAAGGCGATGGTGGCCGGGACGATGGCCACGCTGCTGACCGGGGCCGTGATCGGCATGCTGGTTCGGCCGTAGCGGTCCGGAACGGGGATTTTCCGGGGATTTTCCGGCCCATTTCGCGCTGGTTTTTCCGCCGGCGGGGGGCTATTTTCGTGGTGTGAGACTGATGGCGAACAGAATCCTGTGGGTCGTGGCGCTGGGGGTCGGTCTCGGGTGGTTGTCCGTGGTCCGCGCGGGGGAGGGGGGCGGAAGGTTTGAATTGACGGAAGCCGAGCGGGTCTGGCTGACGGCGAATCCGGAATTCCGCGTTGGGGTGATGGCGGACTTTCCCCCGCTGGAATACACGGATCGCGAAGGGAATCCGGCGGGGTTGGGGGCGGACCTGCTGGCGGAGATGAACCAGCGGCTGGGCGGAGTGATCCGGCTGCGATCCGGAGCCTTTTCCCAACTGCTGGCCGAGGCGAAGGCCGGGAAACTGGACGGGTTGATGGATCTGGTGCCGGGCACGGGTCACGACCGGGATTTCGAATTTACGCGGTCCTATCTGGAAGTGCCGGCGGTGATCGTGGCCAAGCGGGATGCCCGCTACTACCGGACGGTGCAGATGCTGGCGGGCAATACGCTGGCGCTGGAGAGGGATTACGCATTGGCGGCATGGTTCAAGGAGAACCAGCCCAAGGTCCGGTTGCGCTTGTACGACTGCACGAAGGATGCGCTGGACGGGGTGGCGCGCGGGGAGGCGGTGGCCTATGCGGGCAACCGGGCAGTGGGGCTGTATCTGCTCGACCGGGAGATGCTGTCGAACCTGCATTTGCAGGGGCGGCTGGATGACGCGCCGTCGGCGTTGTGTTTGGGCGTACGCAAGGACCAGGCTGAATGGACGGCGTTGCTGGACCGGGCGCTGGAAGACGTGCTGCAGACGCAGGGCCGGTCCCTGCGCGCCCGATGGTTCGACCGCGCCAGCCGGGCGGGGAGCCGGTTCGCGCCGGGTCCGGAGGAGCAGGCGTGGCTGGAGAGTCATCCGGTGATTCGCGTGGGCATTCCCGGCGACGCGCCGCCGATGGCCGATGTGGACGAGGCGGGCAAGCCCGGCGGCCTTGCGGGGGATCTGCTGGAACTGCTTAACGAACGGCTGGATGGGCGCTTGGCGGCCGTTGCCGGTCCGCGGGCGCAGTTGGAGGAGGATCTGCGTTCGGGGCGCCTTGACGCGTTGATGGACATGGCGAGCGGGGCGGGGACCGGGGGGGAGTTGCTCTATACGAATCCCTACGCGAACATTCCCAACGTGATCGTGGGACGGAAAGGGGGCGCCCCGCTGGTGACGCTGGAGAGCCTGAATTCCTGCACGGTGGCGGCGGCGGCGGGATTCCCCGCGGCGGGGCACCTGCGGCGGGAGCGGCCGCAGGTCCGGGTGACGGAATATCCCACGGTGCGCGAAGCGTTGGCGGCGGTCTCGGACGGGCGGGCGGACGCCTTCGTGGGGAGCCGGGCGCTGGCTTCGTGGGCGCTGGCGCGGGACCTGCTGGTGGACTTGCAGATCCAGGGGACGGCGTGGGAGGTCGAATCGGTGGTGGGCATCGGCGTCCGGAAAGACCAGCCGGTGCTGGCGGCGTTGCTGGATGCCGCGCTGGCGGCGCTGCCGGCGGACGACGTGCAGGGGATCTACGAGCGGTGGGTGGGGGCGGGCTGGCACCAGATGGTGGAGTTGTCGTGGATCCAGCTTTCCCCGCAGGAGAAGAAGTGGCTGGAGGAGCATCCGGTGATCCGGGTGGGGAGCAATCCGCGCTGGGCGCCGTTGGAATTCACCGACACGACGGCGGGGCTGTTCCATGGCATTGCCTGCGACTATCTGGAGCGGTTCGGCAAGGCGCTGGGCGTGACGTTCCGGCACGTGCCGATTCCTTCGTGGCGGCAGGCGCAGGCGAAGCTGCGGGAGGGGGAGGTGGACCTGCTGACTTCGCTGAACAAGGCCAGCGCGCGCAAGGTGGACATTGAATTCACCACGCCGTACCAAGCGTTGCCGACGGCGGTCTTCGCGCATGAAAACCATCCGCCGGTTTCGGAAGTGGCCGACCTGAAGGGGGAGAAGGTGGCGGTGCTGGCGGGATACGGGATGGACCTGCACCTGAAGGCCAAGGAGCCCGGCCTCCAGGTGGAGATGGTCTACGACGTGCCCACCGCGTTGCGGAAGCTGGAATCGGGGGAGGTGGATGCCTTTGCGGACAACCTGCTGGTGACCAGCTACTACATCCAGCGGGGGGGGCACAGCCGGATCAAGGTGGCCGGTGATTTGGAGTTCGTCTACCAGCCCGCGTTTGCGGCGCGCAAGGACATGAAGATCCTGGCCCAGATTCTTTCGAAGGCCCTGGCGGGGATTGACGAGCAGGAGAAGAACGCGATTGCCCGCCGGTGGACGGCGGTGACCTACGAGCAGCACATCGACTATACCAAACTGTATAAATATGCCGCGGGGACGCTGGCGCTGCTGGGGCTGTTTTTCTACTGGAACCGGCGCATGGCGGCGGAAATCCGCCGCCGCAAGGCGGTGGAGGCTTCGCTGCGCAAGAGCGAGGAGGCGCTGGTGGCGGCGAACAAGGAACTGGAGGCGTTTTCCTATTCGGTGTCGCACGATCTGCGGGCGCCGCTGCGGCATGTCTCCGGGTTCGTGCAGCTGCTGCAATCCAACGCCAAGGGCAAGCTCGACGAGACGGGCGTGCGCTATCTGGAAGTCATCGCCGGGGCCGCCAAGAAGATGGGCGAGTTGATCGACGACCTGCTGTCGTTTTCGCGCACGGGCCGGGCGCAGATGCATCTGGAAAGCGTGCCGCTGGGGCTGCTGGTGGAGGAATGCCGGCGCGAGCTCGAGCCGGAGATGCAGGGGCGGAAGATGGTTTGGGCGATCGGGGAACTGCCCGAGGTGCAGGCGGACCGTCCGTTGTTGCGGCAGGTGCTGGCCAACCTGCTGGGCAATGCGGTCAAGTACACGGGCAAGCGGGAGGAGGCGCGCATCGAGGTGTTTTCCCGCCGCGAAGGCGGGGAGATCGTGGTGGGCGTGAAGGACAACGGGGCGGGGTTCGACATGAAGTACGTCGACAAGCTGTTCGGGGTGTTCCAGCGGCTGCACGGCGAGAACGAATTCGAGGGCACCGGCATCGGGCTGGCGAACGTCCGGCGGATCATCGTCCGCCACGGCGGGCGCACGTGGGCGGAGGGCGAGGTGGAGCAGGGCGCCACGTTCTATTTCACCCTGCCCGCGCCGGCGGCGGAGCCCGGCAAGGAGGAAGCGCCATGATCGACAGCTACATCCTGCTGGCGGAGGACAATCCCAACGACGCGGAGCTGACCATTGCGGCGCTGCGCGAGCGCAAGCTGGTCAGCCCGATCCACCGGGTGGCGGATGGCGCGGAGGCGCTGGATTTCCTGTTCTGCCGGGGGGCGCATGCGCACCGGAAGGGGGGGCTGCCGGCGCTGATCCTGCTGGATTTGAAGATGCCCAAGGTGAACGGCCTGGAGGTGCTGCGCGCCATCAAGGAGGATCCGCAGCTGAAGGTGGTCCCGGTGGTGATGCTGACCTCGTCCCGCGAGGAGGCGGATTTGACGCGCAGCTATGCGAGCGGGGCGAACGCCTATGTGGTCAAGCCGGTGGGATTCGACGAGTTCATGAAGACGGTGGGGGATCTGGGCCTCTTCTGGGGGCTGGTGAACGAACCTTCGCCCCACCCCGGGCCCCGCACGGCTGGTCCCGCTTGAAAGGAAGACAGGAACGATGAGCAACGAGGCATCCCCCAAAAAACCGTTGAAAGTCCTGGTCGTCGAGGATTCGGAGGTCGACGCCCTTCTGCTGCTGGAGCAGTTGAAGGAGGGGGGGTACGAGCCGGATTCCGAGCGGGTGGACAACGCGGACGACCTGGCGCGCGCGCTGGAAAAGAAGAACTGGGACATTATATTCTCGGACCACAACATGCCGCAGTTCAGTTCCACGGAGGCGCTGGAAATGGTGCGGTCCTCCGCCCGCGACGTGCCGTTCATCATTGTCTCGGGTTCGATCGGGGAGGAAGCGGCGGTGGCGGCGATGCGGGCGGGGGCGCAGGATTACCTGATGAAGGGCAACATGGTCCGGCTGGTCGCGGCGGTGGAGCGGGAACTGATGGACGCCCGGGAGCGGCGGGCGCGCCGGGTGGCCGAGCGCGCGCTGCTGGCCCAGGAGGAGGAATTCCGGCTGGCGCGGGAGATTCAGCAGCGCTTGTTTCCGGCGGGTCCGCCGGCGCTGGCCGAATTCGACATCGCGGGGGCCTC
>CAYODC010000051.1:0-10600 GCA_964402575.1 uncultured Verrucomicrobiota bacterium | reverse complement strand
GGAACGCCTCGCCGGGGCCAGCGACGACCAGGTGGCCAAGGTCCTCAGCATCTTCTCCACCCATCCGCGCGACTTCAAGCGCGTGCAGGAACTGCGCAAGCACCTCCCCGAAGCCCGGGCCCTCTACGATGCGGCCCCCGTCAAGCGCGACGGTTCCATGCCGCTCGCCGACCTGCCCGCATTGCCCAAGAAAGAAGCCCAATCCCCACCGGCCAAGGCTCCCGCCAAGACCTTCAAGGCCCGCTTCGACCATCCCTGAGCCGCCCCTATTCCAGCCCCCGGTCCTCGAGCTCCCCTTCTTCCAGCCCCAGATAGTGGCCCAACTCGTGGAAATAGGTCACGCGAACCTCTTCCCGGAAAACCGCCTCGTCGCCCTCGGCGAATGCCCACAAGTTCTCCAGGAACAGCAGGATTTCCGGCGGCAGCGGATCGCCCCCCTCCGCGCCCTCTTCCCGGTTGGGTCCCACGAACAGCCCCAGCAAATCCGGTTCGATCCCATCCTCCCGCACCATCGCCTTCGTGGGCCGCGGCATCGCCACCACCGGTACGTCGGCCGCGGGCCCCGCCATTTCCGCCGGCAGCGCCCGCTTCAAGTCCGCCACCTCCTGCAAGGCCATCCGCTCCAACATCCTCCAGTTCATCGCGCGATTCTGCCCCCGAACGCCGCCCCATTCCAAGCCCCAATGCATATCCATTGTTTTATAAAACAATGGACTCCCGGGTTGGCGATACCGGCGGGTTCGCCTCGGGAACAAGACTCGTTCCCCGGCTCATAGGATGAGCATGCAATCGCCGTAGCTATAGAACCGATAGCGCTCGCCGATGGCCTCGTGATAGGCCTTCAGCACGAATTCGCGCCCGGCGAAGGCGCTGATCATCATGATCAACGTCGATTTCGGCAAGTGGAAGTTCGTCACCATCGCGTCCACGACCTTGAACTCATAGGGAGGATAGATGAAGAGGTCGGTGCGGCCCTCCCCCGCCCCGAAACCTTCCGGCCGGGCCGCCGCGCTTTCCAGCGTGCGCACGCTCGTCGTCCCCACCGCCACCACGCGCCCTCCGGCGGCCTTTGCCCCGGCGATTTGAGCGGCGGTCGCCGCTGAAATCTGCCAGCGCTCGAAATCCATGCGATGCTCCTCGACATTCTCGACCGCCACGGGCCGGAAGGTCCCGATGCCGACATGGAGCGTGACCGTCGCGCGGCCCACGCCATGCGTGGCCAGCCGGCCCAGCACCTCCGGAGTGAAATGCAATCCCGCCGTGGGGGCCGCCACCGCGCCCGGTTCGCGCGCAAAAACCGTTTGGTAGCGGACCTTGTCGGCTTCCCTTCGTTCAGGCGCGGCATCCTTGCGCTGGATGTACGGCGGCAACGGCGTCTGCCCGATGCGATCGAGCACCTCCAACCAGGGCAAATGCGACTCCACCCGGATCTTCACCCGGCCCTGCTCCCCATCTTCCAGCACCGTGGCCACCGCCAGATCCTCGCCGAGAATCACCTGCTCGCCGGGCTTCGGCCGGCGGCGGGAACGCATCAGCGCATCCCACACGCCGGGCTCCGCTTCCTCCAGCAGCAGGAATTCCACCTTGCCGCCGGTGCCCACCCTGGCCTTGCGCCCGAACAGGCGCGCCGGAATCACGCGGGTGTCGTTCGCCACCAGACAATCCCCGGCGCGCAGATAGGCGGGCAGATCCGTGAACAACCGATGCTCGATCACGCCCGAGGAGCGATGCAGCACCATCATGCGCGCGCCGTCGCGACGCTCGGCGGGCTCCTGGGCGATGAGTTCGGGAGGCAGATCGTAGTCGAATTCGGACGCCTTCATCGGGTCAGCAGCAGGCGGCGATGGATCGCCAGCCCCACGACCGCGGCCGCAAACGCGCCAAGCACAATCAGCCCCAGGCTTTTCCACCATCCGCCGCCTGGCTCCTCGGGTTCCTCGGCCAATTCCGGCAAGTCCTCGCCCTGGCTGGCATCGTCGGGGGCCACCTCGGGCGCCGCCACCGGTGCACCGGAGGCACCCGATCCCACCACCGGCAGCGGCGGCGGCATGGGCTCCCGGGAGCACTGCGGCAGGTAGCGGTTGATCAGTTCGGCGGCTTTCGCGTCGCGCACCTTGCGGTCCAGGCTGCCAAGCACCACCACAAGAATCCGCGCGCCTTCGCGCTGCGCCGTGGCCGCGATGGAATAGCCCGCATCGGTGAAATAACCGGTCTTGAGCCCGTCGCAGCCCGCCACGCTCCCCAGCAGCCGGTTATGGGTGCGCATCTCGAACAACGGCTCCTGTCGGAACACCCGGAAAGTCGCCGACGTGTATTTCAACACCTCGGGATGGGTCTGGACCAGGGCCAGGCAGAGTTTGGCGAAATCGCGCGCCGTCGTCATGTCCGGCCGCTGCCCCTTGCCCGGCGGCAACCCGTGCGGCGACTGGAACTGGGTGACCGGCGACAACTCCAGCGCCCGGGCCTTGGCGTTCATCATCTCGACAAACCCCTCCCGGCTGCCGGCCACATGCAGCGCCAGCGCCATCGCCGCGTCATTCGCGGATTGGATGGTCAGGGCGTAGATCAACTCCTCCACAGTGAACTGCTCCCGGGGATCCAGATAGACCTGCGACCCGCCGATCTTCGAGGCTTCGGACGTCACCTGCACCGTTTCTTCGAGACGCAGCCGCCCCTCCTGGATGCGATCGAACAGGACATACAAGTCCATCATCTTGAGCATGCTGGCCGGATAGCCCGGGCGATCCGCGCCATCCTCGAACAACACCTTGCCATCGCGGACATCCAGGGCAATCGCCCCGAGATAGGGATCGCGCGAAATCGGCACGCCCCACGCCGCTGCCGCCGCCAGCGCCAGAACCACAAGAATCAATGGGAATTGTTTCATGGCCCCCTTCTAGCGGGAGCCGAAATGAAAAGCAAGAAGAGAGGCGCTGCGGGAACCCGAAACGGCCCTCCCCCCTTGCCCCCACCATCGCTCACCAAACCACCGGGTCTCCGTGCTTGCGGAACTCCTCGATTTCCTCAGAAGTCATCGAAAAGGGATCTCCGGGCCCCGCCTGGGCCGCGTAATCCTTCATGCGGCAAACCTGGCGCTGAAGCATCATGTCCTTGACCACCGGATTGTCCAGGGCATTGGCCACCGGCGCCGGGTCCGGCCCGGGGGACGAGGCCCGGGGCGCCTCGGAAAAGGGCGTGTGTTCCGGGACCCACTCCTCCCGGGACCCGGGCATCGGGCTGGAGATCACGGCCGGGGCCGATTCACTCCCCCATGTATCCTCCGGCCCGGCCGCGGGTCTCGCTGCGTGAAGTCGCCACTGGTGCCCGGCGATTCCCGCCACCAGCAGCCCCGCCAGTCCCCAAACCATCCTGTTCGTAACCTGCATCCTCTGCTCCATTCTCCCCGGCCATCGGCGTCAGTCCAGTTCCCACCGGTACCATTCATAGGTGGACGGCAACACCGGATATCCCGGGGGCGACACCGTGCGGAATCGCGGATCGTAGATGTAGTTCTTCCGATACCCCGTCCCTCCTGTGGTCCCCACCGGCTGCCGCGTCTGGTTCACGATGCCGCCGTACACCTTCAGCGCCCCGCGATCCCCCAGTCCGTAATCCGCATAGCGGGCCACCCCGAAACCGCCCACCGCCGCGATCAAATGGGCAAACACCTCCAGATTGTCGGGGGCGGACGAATACACCACGATGTTGGTTTTCGCCACCAGCCCCAGGGCGTCCTGCGACACTGGATTGGTTTCGGGATTGTCCACGTAGCGCAAATGGTTGGTGATGTTGATGTCGCTTTCGGAAATGATGGTCAGGCGCCCGCGCATGCCCGCCGCCCCGCCCACATAGACGTTGTTCGTGCGGGTCCAGGAGTATCCCGTGGTCACATTCGCCACATAGATGCTGCCATTCGACGGTATCGCCATTGCCCGGTTGGTCCATCCCATGCGTCGGTTGCTGATCACCATGTTCGTCCCGCCCAGCGTGATGTAGGTCACTCCGGTCATCACCAGGTTGGCCATGGATCTCAACTGGCCGAAATCCACCGATTGCGTGGTTTGCGTCGGGGCGTTGAACACCACGTCATGGTCGAAAACCGGATGCACCGTCTCGTCATACCGCACGTAGTTGCTCGCGGTCGTGCTGACGGTATCGTTGAAATGGGCCTGACCCAGGCTCGACACGTTGTGGGAATGGAACCATAGATTCGTATTGGCATGAACCGGGCCATTGAAGCGTTCCCCGCCGACAATCCACAACTGGATGGATTCGGCGTTGTACCAAAGCGCATATTTCGCCCAGCTCGATTGGCGGACTCCCCGGATGGTCACCCGGCGCTCCACCCGGCCCACCACCCCTGTCGAATGCACATGGTACGAAGGATACCCGTTCACCGTCCCCCCCGCCACGATGGACACCGAATAGCGTCCCGCTCCCATGGATCCCGTCAACGTGGCCGGCACCGCCCCCCCGTTGGCGATATGCTGCACCGCCACTTCCACGGCCCCTTCCGCCACGAAAAAGGCCTGTTCGTTCCGCACCATCTCCCGAGAACGCAGCGCCGCCCCCGACATGATCGACGCCAGAATGGCCAAGGCCCCCAACCCCAGCGCGGACAGGCACAACACCACCACCAGCGCCATCCCTTGCTTGCCAGAAGAATCATCCACGGCCAGTCCCTCAATTCCGCCACCGTAAAACCGTCTCCAACTGCTGGGATCCGGCAAAGCGCCCCCGCCGCAGGTCGACCCGGACACTCAGGATCAAACGGTTGGTTTGCAGCGTCGCCGCCGCGGCGGATATCGATTCGGCAAATGACCTTGCCTCTCCTCCCGGCGGCGCGAAGTACAAGTTGCTGGAGCCCGCCGCATATCCAAATGTCCCCGCATCGTCGCCCTCGTCATCCTCCATCTCGAGTTCCCAGCCCAGTGCACTCGTCGTCAGGGCCAAGCCCCCCGCCTCCCGCAACCCGATCCGGTCGCCGCCCATTCCGTACACCATCCGGCTGAGGGCCATCGAGGCCAACCGGTTGGCCTCCACCCGGACGCCCAGGTCATGATGGGCCACCTGGTATGCCATGAACAGGCCCAGCGACGACGTCAGCACCAGAACCGTCATGGCCATGGCCAAGACGGTTTCAATCAGCGTGAATCCCCCCGGTCGCGGTTGGCGGATGGCCCTCACGGGTGCAAGGCCTCGCAAATCACCGTGGTCAGCGTTTCCCGCGGCGTGCCCGCCGCTCCGGGATCCCCTCCCGACCAGGGAACCGACACCACCAGCCGCTTCATCGAAACATTCGTGGCCGATACGCGTGCCACCGACACCACCACTCCGCCGGTCAGCGAATGAACGCCATCGGCCAGATCCTCGTGATAGAATGATCGCTCCGTCAAGTCTTCCAGCACCGACCGGGCCTTGTGGAAGGCCTCCGTCTGGCGAGCCGCCGCCTCCGCCACCCGTCGTTGCACGGTCAAGGCCCGGATCCCCCCGCCCAGCGTGAGCCCCAAGATGAGAACGGCCATCACCACTTCAACCAGCGTCATCCCCGCCATGCCTGTCGTGTTCATTGTTCTGCCGGACCTGTTCCTATTCCATGCTGACTCAACTTGTACCTATAATAGGTAGATAGTGGTAAAATACCAAAATTCATTCTTCTTTAGTATTAATATATGGTTAGGACATTCATGGCATGATCGCTCCCTCGCCAGCGCAGGAACCACCCGGCCCAACCCGAGGCCCGGCCCAGGATCTCAAACCCATGGCCCCTGCAGAATGGCGGTTTGTTGGAATAAGCGCCCCGCTCCCCAAAAGGGTTCATTCCGCCGATGCGCGGCCCGCCGCAATGAAAAAGGCGCCGCAGATGCGGCGCCTTTTGTCCCCAGCCTTCGCGGGTGGTCTACTTGGCCACGGCCTTCACCAGGGCGGCAGCCTTGTCGGTCTGCTCCCACGTGAAGAACTTGAAGTTCTTGTCGCCTTTTTTACGCCCGAAATGGCCATATTGATTGGTCATCGAATAGATCGGCCGCAACAGGTCGAGCTGCCGGATGATCTCCGCCGGCTTCAGGCCGAACACGGCGCACACCGCCTTGGCGATCTGGTCGTCGGAAACCGCGCCGGTGCCGAACGTGTCGACATGGACGGAAACCGGATCGGGATAGCCGATGGCGTAGGCCAACTGCACTTCGCAGCGTTTCGCCAGCTTGGCGGCCACGATGTTCTTGGCGACGTAGCGGGCCATGTAGGCCGCGCTGCGGTCCACCTTCGAGGGGTCCTTGCCCGAAAACGCCCCGCCGCCATGCCGGCCCATGCCGCCATAGGTGTCCACGATGATCTTGCGGCCCGTCACGCCCGAATCGCCCTGCGGACCGCCGACGACAAACCGGCCGGTCGGGTTCACGTGGTAGACCGTCCGCTTGTCCAGCAGCTTGGCCGGCACCGAGGTCCGGATCACCTTTTCGATGATCTCCTTGCGAATCTGCTTGGCAGTCACGTGCGGGGCATGCTGGGTGGAGACCACAATGGTGTCCACGCGCACGGGCTTGCCGCTGGCATCGTATTCGACCGATACCTGGCTCTTCGAGTCGGGACGCACCCACGGCATCTTGCCGGCCTTCCGCAGGTCGGTCAGCTTGCGCATGATCCGATGCGCCAGCACGATCGGCAGCGGCATCAATTCGGGGGTCTCGTCGCAGGCATAGCCAAACATCATCCCCTGGTCGCCGGCCCCCTGCTCGGCCGTTTCCTTGCCTTCGGCCTTGGCGGCGTTCACCCCCTGCGCAATGTCCGGCGATTGGTTTTCAATCGCCACCAGCACGGCGCAGATGTTCCCGTTGAACCCGGAATCCTGATGGTCGTAGCCAATGTTGCAAACCGCCTTGCGGGCGACCGCCGCATAGTTGACCTCGGCCTTCGTCGTGATTTCGCCGGCCACGACCACCATGCCGGTCTTGGCCAGGGTTTCACAGGCCACGCGGCTCTTGGGATCCTGCGCCAGGCAGGCATCCAAAATCGCATCCGACACGGCATCGCACAGCTTGTCGGGATGCCCTTCGGAAACGGATTCGGAAGTGAAAACAGTGTTCTTGGACATGCAGTCTCCTTGGAATGGTTCAATACAACGCCGGAAATGTACCCGATTAATCGGCCAATTCAAGAATTTCCGGCGCAGCCCGCCTCACGAGTGCCCGGCATAAATCCATCATTTCGGCCCCCGACGCAATTCCCCGGGCGGCATCGGCCAGATCCACCGCTTCGGAAAAACGAATGTGCCGAATCACATCCTTCACCAGCGGGACCGCGCCCGGACTGGCACTCAGTTCGTCCACCCCCAGCCCCAGCAGCAGGGGCGCCAGCAACGGACTGCCGGCCATCTCGCCGCAGACGCCCGTCCAGATGCCGTGGCGATGGCTGGCCTCGACTGTGTGCCGGATCAACTGCAGCACGGCCGGATGCGTCGGCTCGTACAAGTACGCCACCCGCTCGTTCACCCGGTCCACCGCCAGCGTGTACTGGACCAGGTCGTTGGTCCCAATGCTGAAAAACTTGACCTTCGGGGCGATCAGGTCGGCCGTCAGCGCCGCCGACGGAATCTCGATCATCACCCCCACCTCCACGTCGGGATTGAACGCCAGGCCCGCGGCCGACAGCTCGGCCTTGCATTCCTCCAGCACCGCATTGGCCTGGTCGACCTCGGCCACGCTGCTGACCATCGGATACATGATGCGCAACCCCGGATTGTGCGCCGAGGCCCGCAGAATCGCCCGCAACTGCGTCTTGAAAATGGCGGGCTTCCCGAGGCACAGGCGGATGGCCCGCCAACCGAGAAACGGATTGGGCTCCTCCGTCCGCTTCCCCCCCAGCGCCAGCTTGTCGCCCCCGAGGTCCAGCGTGCGGATGATCACCGGCTCCGGCAGGATCCGCTTCGCCACCTCGGCATACGCCTGATACTGGCGATCCTCGTTCGGCACCCCCCCCGCCATGAACAGGTATTCGCTGCGAAACAACCCAATGCCCCTCGCCCCCCGGGCCCAGACCGCATCCACGTCCGCCGGCATTTCGATGTTGGCCGACAAGACCACCGAATGCCCGTCCCGGGTCACGGCTGTTTCTTCCTTGAGCTCCGCCAGCCGCTTCTGGATCAGGCTCCGGCTGCGAGCGATCCGCCCGTAGTCCTCCTCCTGCTGCGATGTCGGATTCAGCAGCAACATGCCCCGCACGCCGTCGAGGATCATGCGGTCGCCGTCCCGGAGCCGCCGGCACAGGTCCCGGACCCCGACCACCGCCGGCAAGTCCATCGCCCGTGCCATGATGGCCGTATGCGACGTGGGACTGCCCAGTTCCGTCACCACCCCCAGGATCTTCCGGCGGTCCAGCCCGGCCATCTCCGACGGGGCAATGTCGTGAGCCACAAGCACCCGCGGCGACTCCAGCCCCGCCAGCAGGTCGCCGCCCCCCCCCATCAAATTCCGCAAAATCCGCCGGGTCACGTCGCGGATGTCGCTGGCGCGCTCCCGCAAATAGTCATCCTCCAGCCCCAGCAGGGTCTGGGCGTAGCGTTCGGACACCTCGAACAGCACTTTCTCGACGTTCTTGAGCTTTTCGCGCACATCCCGGTAGACCTCGTCCACGAAACTGGGATCATCCACCACGTGCAGGTGCGCCTCGAAAATCCCCGCACTCTCCGTCCCCATCGCCTCCCCCACCCGGAGCTGCACCTCATGTAGCTGGCGGCGGGTTTCGATCAGGGCCGTCTCCAAACGGATCATCTCCCGCGAAACCTCCTCGGCCGGGATCGCATATTCGGGCAGCGGATCGTCCTGCGCCTTCAGCAGCAGGACCGGGCCCGACACAATCCCCGGCGACACCCCGATGCCCTTCAGCTCGAGCTCCCGGGTGGTCTCCATGACGGACAAGACCCTCAATCCTCGAAGAATTTCTGGGCAAACAAATCGGCTAGTACGTCGAGCGCTTCGGCCGCCCCCTCCCCCGTCGCGTGCAACCGCAGCTTGGCCCCGTGGTTGCCCTCGAGTGTCAACAGCCCCATGATGCTCTTGGCGTTCACCTTGACGCCGTTCTTCTCGATCAGGATCTCGCAACCGTAGCGGGTCGCGGCTTTGACCAGCAACGCGGCCGGGCGCGCATGGATGCCATAGCGGTTCAGCACCGACACATCCCTCGTCAGGGTTCCCGCCGCCGCATTGAGATGGATCGATTCAGGATTCACGCTTCAGTCTTTCTGGGCCAGCACCATCTTGAGCCGTTCATCCAGCTCCCGGGCGGAGTCATGACCCATCTGCTTGAGGCGTTGATTCAACGCCGCCACCTCCACCACATTCGTCAGATCGCGGCCGGCCGCCACCGGAACCGTGATCAACGGTATTTCCACCCCTAGCACATTCCGGGTGGCCGTGTCGAGTCCGGTGCGGTCGATGTCGTCCTCCTCGGCCGTCGGCTTGCGCATGCGAATGATCAGGTCCAGCCGCATGGCGCCGCGCACCGAGGCAATCCCGAACAGTCGCGGAACATGGATGATGCCCAGCCCGCGGATTTCCATGTGCTCCCGCGTGATCTCCACCGCGGACCCCTGGATGCTGCCCGTGCTGTCCTGCGTCAGGATCGTCGTGTCATCCGCCACCAGGCTGTGCCCGCGCTTGATCAGCGCCAACGCAATCTCGCTCTTCCCCACCCCCGGCTCCCCCTCCAGCAACACCCCGACCCCGTCGATCTCGACCATCGTGCCCGCCACGCGGATCCGCGGGCTGGTCATGTTCTGCAACAGCACCGTCCCCGCATTCATGAAATGGCCCGTGACCAGATGCGTCCGGATCACCGGAATCTTCAGCTCCGCCGACACCTTGCGGACATAGCCCGGCATGTGCCGCCCGCGCGACAAGACCACCGCCGGCACCCCCTTCAAAATCCGAAAACGCTGCAAGCGCTCCTCGGCCGACAAACTGCCCAGAAACGTCATTTCCGCCAGCCCCAGTACCTGGATCCGGCGGTAGGCGAAATAGCGGTTGAACCCGGCCAGCGCCAGGCCGGGACGGTTCAACGCGACCTCGGTGATCTCCCGCCCGATCGCGCTTTCCGGATTGGCCTCCCAGTCCATCCCGAGCGCCTTGCGGCCCAGTTCAAAGAAACCTTGGACCGTGATCCGCGGGCTTTCCGCTGTTCGCCACATGCTCAACGCCTTTCCAACGGCGCGGGAGACGGAGTTCCCTCCGCCGCCCGCGCCCGGCCCGCCTAGGCCTCGCCCGGCTTTTCCACGTCCACCAGGCGTTGCCGCTCGTGGTGGCGCTCGATCATCTTCTCGCGCGATTTCCTTAGCTGGCTCTCGATCTTGATCCCCGCGCCGTCGATCGACGCATACAGGTCGTCCGTCGTCTCGTCCGCCTCCGCCCGCAGCTTGTCCCGCCCCTGCACGACCACTTCGGCCGTGAAGCGGTACTTCTCGTGCGCCAGGATCACATGGCAGCTCTCCACCCGCGGATAATCGGCCAAGATCGGCACCAGATGCTCCTCCACATAGCCTCGCAGGTTGTCGTTCACCGTCACATTCCGTCCCGTGATCTGAATGTCCATTGCGGCTCCCTTCTCT
>CAYODC010000050.1:0-10637 GCA_964402575.1 uncultured Verrucomicrobiota bacterium | reverse complement strand
CGCTGCAACGAACGTCCGGAAATGCGGGGCAGGGATGGGGCGGCTGGTGAGCCATTTGGTGGGGGGCAATCTGATCTCCATGCTGATCCGGCTGGCGGGAGGCGTGCTGCAAGGGAGGTTGGTCGCGCCCGCGACGCTGGGGCTGTTCAGCGGGTTTGGGCTGGTTCTGCGATATGCGCCGTTTTTCCAACTGGGCATTCTGGATGGGCTGTATCGCGAATTGCCGTACTACATGGGGAAGGAGGAACGGGCAAGGGGGGAAGAATTGGCCTCGGCCGCGCAAGCCTGGGCGCTGGCAGTGGGCGGGGCGTTCGCGGCGGTTTTGTTTGGATTGGGGATTTGGCGGCTGGTGCACGGGGAATACTGGATGGCGGCGGGCTGGGCAACGACGGGGGTGCAGTCGGCCTTGTTTTTCTACAAAACCTACTATTTGCAGGTGACGTTCCGGACCTCCCACGATTTTTCAAGGTTGGCACTGGTCGGCGTGGTGGAGAGCGCGGCGAGTTTCGTGTTGCTGGCGCTGGTGGCGTGGTTGAATTTCTACGGGCTTTGCCTGCGGGCGTTGCTGGTGGGGGCGATCGGCACGGCGGCGTTGTTCGCTTGGCGCCCGCTGAAGGTGGTGCCGTTGTGGAATCCCGGCCACCTCCTGCATCTGCTGAAGATTGGGCTGCCGATCTTCGGCGTAGGCCAGTTGTATTCCCTGTGGAGCGTGCTGAACGCCACGCTGGTGCTGAAAATCATGGGCACGGAAGGCATGGGATTGTATACGGTGGCGCTGATGGCCTATACCTCGATCGAGTTCATCCCGGTGGCGGTCCGGCAAGTGGTTTATCCCCGGTTGGCGGAGCGGTACGGGAAAACCCATCGGATCGCGGACCTGGTGCCCATGGCGCTGAAACCATCGGTCCTGACGGCGCTGGGGCTGGTGCCGCTGGCGGGGGTGGCGTGGCATCTGGCGGGGCCGTTCGTCCGGTTGGCAATGCCCGCATACGAGGGGGCGGTTCCGACGATGAAATGGATATTGCTGCTGCCGGTTGTTAATAGTTTCTATCCGCTGGCCAGCATCTTCCAGGTGGTGCGGCGGCAGGATTTGTACGCGGTTGCGGTGGGACTGGGGATCGCGGTCTACGCGGCCGCGCTGGCCTGGCTGGCCCGCGGCGGGATGGCCTTGCCGGCTTTCCCGCAGGCCATGATGGTCGGCCAAGCGGTGTTTGCGGCTTCCTGCCTGGGATTCGCGTTGTGGTTGAAGCGCCGGGAAAGCCGGGCATGCGGAGGCATCGGGGCAGAACAAGGGGGCGGTCGATGAACGTCGGGGAGGATAAGCGGTTCCCGAAGGTCGGTATCGTCGTGCTGAACTACCGGAATTACGAAGACACGATCCGGTGCCTGACGTCGCTGGCGCGAGTTACCTATCCGAATCACGAGATCATCGTGGTTGATAACGACTCGCAAAACAATTCCCTAGAGCATGTCCGGCGCTTTCTGGCGGGGCAGTCTGTAGCGATCGCCTTGATCGGCGAGACGGAGATCGAGGGAAGCGGCCAGCTCGCAGAACGAGTCATCCTGTTGCAGTCCTCCCGCAATGGGGGATACGCAGCCGGGAACAACTTGGGAATCCGGATCGCCTTGGAGCGAAAAGCGGACTATGTCTTGATCTTGAACAGCGACACCGAAGTAGTGGCGGATTTTCTAGAACCCCTCGTGAGTTATGCCGAAGCTCATCCCCCTGTCGGCTCCGTTGGACCCAAGGTGCTGAACCGGGATGGATCCATCAGCCGTGCCTGTGCCCGGCGACGGCCCTGTCCGTGGGCGTATTTCTTCTATTTCGGCCTTGGCGGGCTTCTCGCGCCCAACAACCGTTGGGCCCGTCGTTATTATTATCTGGGAGAATATGCCTTCGATCATCCGCGCGAGGTGGATCTTCTTTCGGGATGTTGCATGCTGCTCAGAAGCGATTCCATTCGCCGCGTCGGGTTGCTCGATGAGAACACCTTCCTACTGCAGGAGGAAGTGATTCTCCACGAAAAATTCCGCAAAGCAGGATTGACCTCTGCTGTCGTTCCGGCCAGTACGATCATCCACAAGCACGGCGGCGCAAGATCCACGGAACCATCCCAAGTGACACAACAAGCCAAGCGTGAAAGCATTGCGTACTACCTCTCGGAATACCGGCACTTGAACAGGTGGGTCGTCTTCTTGATACTGGCTTCCATTTCACTTCCCAATCAATTATTGAGACGAATCAAAGGCCGGCGCGCACGCCATGATTGATGGTTTTTGCGGTCCCGCAAAAAGAAAACATATGCGTATCCTGAATGAAATGGCCCGACGGATCAGAAGCGTTGCACTTTGGGTGGGCCGTCCGCTGTTCCTGCGCTGGTTCCCGATTGCCTATGCCCGGGCTTGTGGTGTGCAAATCGGCAACGAATGCCGTTGGATCAACCCGTCCCCGGCCACATTTGGTTCCGAGCCCTATCTCATCACGATTGGCGACCATGTGTCCATTGGGGGTGGCGTGCGGTTCATCACTCACGATGGCGGGGTCTGGGTATTCCGAAAGGAATTCCCAACACTGGATGTGGTTGCCCGGATCCGCGTCGGCAACAACGTGTTCATTGGAAACGATTGTGCCATCCTGCCGGGAGTGCGGATTCACGACAACGTCGTGATTGGTGCACGCGCGGTTGTCACCCGCGACATCCCATCCAACGTCGTAGCTGCGGGAGTTCCGGCGAAGGTGGTGTCGAGCCTTGACGACTATCGCCGGCGCAGCGAAGAAAAGGGCCAGGCCACGAAGGGGATGGGACGGGAGGAGAAGGAGGCCTATTTGCGGGGGGTGTGCGGGGATTCCAGTCCAGGGCCGGGAGAACCGGCATGATGACCGGAACGAACCGGCGGGCGAACGCCGTGGAAAAACTGATCCTGGGCTGGACGGGGGCGTGGCTGGGATGCGGGATATTGGCGATTCCCTATCTCGCGGTGAAATCCGAGGTGGTATCGACCGACGAGTTGAACCTGGCCGTGTTGATGCCCCTGCTGCTGTTGCAGGCGCACAAGGCGTTTGCCTTGGGTTCGTTCCGCCGGTTGTGGCCGTTCCTGCTGTTGATGGGGACGATGGCGGCGGGACTCGGCTGGACGCCTTCGAGCGAATTGAACCGGGGGATTATGCGGCTGGCCTATCTCGTCACCGGCTACATCCTGGGACGGATTATCGTCGGCAATCCGAACGCGCGAAGCCTCTACCGCGGATTCCTGGCGTCGGGGGTGGCGATTGGGCTGTTTCTGCTGCTCCGGGTGGTGCTGGAAGGGGATCTGCGGGAATTCGTCGAATTGGACGTGGAAGGGAGTTTCATTCTCAACAAGAATGCCCAAGGCTCTCATTTCTGTTTTTTGTCCATTGTGTCCTGGGCGGCAGTCAAGCATCGGCCCGATTGGTTTTCCGGATCGATCGCGGGCTGGGTGATGCGGGCCGGGACGTTGCTGTTGCCGCTCTGCACGGTGCTTTCCGGGTCCCGGGGAGCCTTTTTCACGGGGGCGGTGGTGCTGTTGCTCAATGGCCGGAGATTCCTGTCTTTTCAGCGGGTGGCGGTGTTGCTGGGAGGGGCGCTGGTGTTGGCGGGCATGATCCACATGTATGCCGGGGAGGGGACCCGGACCTTGTTCACGCGGTTGTCGAAGGACGACGAGACGTTGTATTCCGCCGGGGGGCGGGTGGAGATCTGGGCCGCGGTGCCCGAAGTGATCCGGAGCGATCCGCGGATTCTCTGGATCGGCGGGGGCACGGGTTCCGCCGATTATTCCCTGGGGCCGTACGTCGACAGAAATAAGGAAGCGACCGAGGAAATCGTCCGGAAGCATTCGCATAGTTCTTATTTGGAGTGGTTCCTCTGCCATGGGATGCTGGGGTGCGCGCTGGGCGCGGCGGCCATGGCGTCGATTGTCCGGGGGGCCTTGAGATACGACCGGCGGACACACGGGACCCTGGGGGCGTCGCTGCTGGTGTTTTGGGGCATGAGTTCGTTTACCACCGTGACGTGGATGCATCCGTTCTTCGTGGTGTATTTCGCGATGCTGGTGGACGTGTATGTGCGCCAGTCGTTGCCCGGCAGGCATCCGGACTCCATTTTTAACGACGAGCCGCCGGGGAGGCGGGCGCGGAGCGGAGAAGCCGCCGGAGGCGCGGTCCGGGCATGAACATCCTGCACGTATTCGGGCAAATGGGGTACGGCGGTGCAGAGATGCGCACGCTGGACTTGATGCGCAATGTCGATCGGGAGCGGTATCGGTTTGACTTTTGCGCATTGTCCGGCCGGGCCGGGCACCTGGAAGATGAGATCCGGCGGCTGGGGGGGGATGTGTTCCACTGCGACATCCGCGCGCCTTTGTTTACGATCCGGTTTTGCCGTTTTTTGGGCAGGGGGGGATACGACGTGGTTCATTCGCATGTGCAATATTTTTCAGGTGCCATTCTGATGTTGGCCCACTCGTGCGGAATGTCTGGGAGGATTGCCCATTTCCGAAGTTCTCGTGACGGCCAGCTCCCGACTTGGGCTCGCCGAATGCAAAACGCACTGATGAAATACTGGATCGCCAAACATGCCACGTTGATTTTAGCGGTTGGACAAGGCGCGATGGAGTCCTCGTGGGGGGCTCATTGGGCGGCAGATCCGCGATGTGTCGTTATTCCCAACGGCTTAGATACCCAGCCGTTTGAAACGGGAGTAGATCCTATCGGTGTGCGGCATGAGTTCGGGATCCCGGAGGGGTGTGCGCTGGTGACGCATGTCGGTCGGATGTCGCCCCCAAAAAATAGTTTAAGACTAGCGTCGATCATGGGTCGCCTATTGGCCGGGAATGAGCGGTGTTTTGCGCTGTTCGTTGGCAAGGAGAACGAAACGATCAAGGCGGCCATGGTCGATCGGCTGTCTCAATCTGGAGTTTTGGATCGGGTTCGTTTTGCCGGTGAGCGCAACGACGTCCCGCACATCCTCATGGGCTCGGATTTGTTCCTGTTCCCTTCGCTGTGGGAAGGCTTGCCCGGAGCTGTGCTGGAGGCCTGCGCCGCCGGCACCCCGGTTCTGGCGAGCGATATCCCGGGAGTCCGGGAGTTGGCCCGCGTATTTCCCCGCATCCAAACGCTGGATTTGAATGTGGCGGATGGCGAGTGGGTTCGGCTGGCCGGAGAGCTCCTGGCCCACCAGCCGACGTCGGCGGAACGTCGGTCGGCCTTGGCCTGTTTTCGCCAAACTCCCTATGACATCGGATCCTGCGTGGCGGCCCATGTCCGGGCGTGGGAAAAATGCATCCGGCAAATGGACCGATGATGAACGCCGTTTTTATCCATGATCATTGCTTTGTGGTTCATCCTTCCGGGGAAATTCATTCGACCGGGAAGCTCTCCTATGGCGCTTGGAAACACTATTTGAACGTATTCGCCTCGCTGGTGGTCGTGGGGCGTTCCCGCACTGCGCCCAAAGAAGCCCTAGCTGCGATGAACTTGGCCAGTGGAAACCGGGTGTCCTTCGTTTTTGCACCGAATTTGACCGGGTCGTGGCTGGGGTTTCGGCATTTATCTGCGGTCGTACAGATTCTGCGGGAGCAAATTGGAAACGCGGATGCAGTCATTATTCGAACGAGTCTGCTTGGTGGCATAGCTGCCTCGATCGCGCGGAAGATGGGAAAACCCTATGCGGTTGAAGTCGTGGGCGACGCTTGGGATGCTTACTGGAATTATGGCGGTTTGGGCGGGAAATTGTATGCACCGATTGCGTGGTGGACGATGCGACGCTGCCTTCAGAAAGCGGAATTTGCCATCTATGTGACGCACGAATACCTTCAACGTCGATATCCATGCCCAGGGATTTGTACCTCTGCCTCGGATGTCGAGTTGCGTCCAGCCTCCGGGGAGGTGTTGGTCCGGAGAGTCAGTAAACCATGGCCCACGGATGCAGATGGCTCCGGCAGGCCTTGGGTCGGGCTGATTGGCTCGTTGGCGAATCGCCACAAGGGGCTGGATGTGGCCCTGCGGGCACTCCGCCGGTTGAAGGCCCGCGGTGTCATGCTGGAATTGCATGTGCTGGGGGCCGGCCGGCTTGAATATTGGCGGCGGAAGGCCGAGCGGCTGGGCGTTGCCGACTTGTTATGCCTGGATGGTTCTCTGCCAATCGGCGAGGCGGTCATGCAATGGTTGGACCGGATGGATATCTATATTCAGCCCAGTTTCACGGAAGGAATGCCGCGGGCATTGATTGAAGCCATGAGCCGGGGGCTGCCCGCGCTGGCTTCGGCCTGCGGTGGCATTCCCGAGTTGCTCCCCGCGAAATGCCTGCATCGTCAGGGCGATGACCGGACCTTGGCGGAACAACTCGGGCAGATGGTGACCCATTCGGCCTGGCGGCGAGAATGCGCTGAACAAAACTTTCGAGAAGCTCAATCCTATTACATCGATGAAATACAAGCCCGACGGGACGATTTCTGGTCCCGGTTTGCAAAACATGCAATGGAAAGAAAGCCGTGACGCCCAGGGCCATTCCAACGGGAAACTTGAAAAATAGAGTTATGATCATCCCGGGCAGTGTGGACTGCAACCGCGGCGATCAGGCGCTAGTTTGGACGGCCATCGACCTGATCGAGGCGGTTTTCGAGCGAGAGGTGGAGATCCGCTTGTTGACCGAGGCGGAAGATGTGGCCGCCAGTCCCAGCTCCTGCCAGACCTATCGCCGTGGTTATGCCTTCAACCAGATGATTCTCGACAATCCGAACCGGGTATTCGGAAGCGGCGGGAAAACTTTTCACCGTGGCCGGCTGGGAAATCTGCGGGTTATCTTGCGCGCGGCGGTGGATTTTCTCCATTATGGTTCGGTCCTCTGGCTGGCCCGGTGGCCCGCTTGGGTGAAGTTGCTTTTAACGAAAGACAAGTTCGACACCTATCAACGCCTGCGGCAAGCCAATGCCGTCGTGATCAAGGGCGGGGGCTTCATGTATGCCTATCGGAGCCGATCCTACGCCTACTATCTCTGGTATGTCTGCTACCACACGCTGTTGGCCCAGCGACTTGGGGTGCCGGTGGTGATTCTGCCCAATTCATTCGGTCCTTTTGAAACCCCGTTTTCCCGCCGGTTCATCGCCCGTTTGCTCGACCGCTGCGCGCTGGTGACGACGCGCGAGAGCCGATCGCAACAGGTGTTGGATCAACTCATCCCGCACAAGGCGAAGCCATTTCCGGACATGGCGTTTCTGCTCAAGGTCGGAGAAGCGGATTTGGCGTGGGCGCGAAAGGAATTCCATAAGATGGAAATCCGCTCCGATGGGACCGCGGTTGGCATCACCATGCGCCCGTGGCGGTTTCCCGGGCATGCCCATCCACAAACAGCCTATGACTCCTATTTGGATTCCATGGTGGAATTTATTCGGCATCTCCGGGCACAGGGATTGCAGCCGGTGCTGATTGCCCATGTGCGCGGGCCTGGCCCGCACGAAATGGATCGGCTGGCGCTGGACGAGTGCCGCACGCGGTTGGGCCCCCCCCCTCCAATCCTGATCGATAGTGAATACGACTGTGTTCAGATGAAGGCGCTGTATGCGCACCTGGGGTACATGGTCGGGACGCGGTTCCATTCCTGCATATTTGCCATGGCTCAGGCGGTTCCAACATTGGCCATTGGTTATCAGGGATACAAAGCCTTCGGCATCATGGCCGATATGGGGCTGGAGCCCTTTTTTATGGACATCGGTAATCTATCCGCCGGGGATCTGGCCGAGCGCTTTGCGTCTTTGCAGGCAAGGCAGGCCGAGTTCCGGGCAAAGTGCCGGACCTATATTGCCCGGGCAGAGGCCCGGCTCCGGGATTTGGTTCCGACGGTCAGGCAGTCTCTTAACAAGCCGGTTTCGCATGCAATCGGTACCCAAGGATAAGCCATGTTGGCTTCGCTGAGAGTCCTGGTGGTTGGCGCCTTGCCCCGTTCGCTGGTCAATTTCCGCGGGCCGTTGATCCAAGCCATGCGGGAGAGAGGCCATCAGGTCGAAGCGACCGCCAATGGGCGGGACGCGGAAACCGAATCCCGTCTCCGGGAGTGGGGCGTGGCCTACCATCCCATCCGCCTCGCGCGGGCAGGCATGAATCCCGTGGGTGATGCCCGTGCTTTTATGGATCTGCTTAGGCTTATGCGCCGAGTCCGGCCCGACATCGTGCTGGCCTACACGATAAAGCCGGTCGTCTATGGCGGGTTGGCGGCCCGGGTATACGGAGGGGCCAAGGTCTTCTCCATGATCGAAGGGCTTGGCCGAGCCTTCATGCCACGGGAGTCGTTCGTGCATGGGGTTTCCGCGGCCATGGCCCGATGGCTGTATCGAATGGGATTGCCCGGGAGCCAACGCGTTTTTTTTCTGAATCCGGACGACCGGGACCAGTTTGTCGAGGATGGATATGTTCCCGCACATCAAACCGTATTGCTGGATGGAATTGGAATCGATCTCGAATATTACAGAGGGGAGACGGTTTCCGCGCGCACCGGCTGCCGCTTCCTCATGATCGCGCGGCTGTTGAAGGACAAAGGGGTCCGGGAATATGTCGCGGCGGCAGAGAAAGTCCGAGAACATCATCCCGAAGCCAAATACGCATTGGTTGGAGATCTGGACGAGAATCCGAGTTCGATCCAACAAGCTGAACTGGATACGTGGCAACAAAAGGGGCTGGTCGATTATGCCGGATATCTCGGCGATATTCGCCCGTCCATTCGCCAATGCCAGGTCTATGTCTTGCCCTCCTACTATCGGGAGGGCACGCCGCGCACGGTGCTGGAGGCGATGGCGATGGGGAAGCCGGTGGTGACGACGGATGCGCCGGGATGCCGCGAGACGGTACGTCCGGGCCCGGGCGGGTGGCGGATGGAGGGCACATTGAAAATCGGGGCAAACGGGATTTTGATTCCGCCGCGGGATGCGGAGGCGGTGGAAGCGGCGATGGAATGGTTTCTCCGGTACGGGGAGGAAATCCCGGCGATGGGGCGGGAGAGCCGGCGGTATGCGGAGGAGCGGTACGACGTGCGCCGGGTGAACGAGACGATGCTGAGGGAGATGGGGCTGTGAGCGCATACCGGCGCGCGGGCAAGCGATTGTTCGATCTGGTGCTGGCGGTGCCCGCCGTGATCGTGCTGTTACCGGTGCTGGCGGTGCTGGCGTGGATGGTGCGGCGGAAGATCGGCACGCCGGTTTTGTTTCGCCAGGTGCGTCCCGGCCGGGAGGGCCGGCTTTTCGAGCTGATCAAGTTCCGGACGATGACGGACGAAAAGGATGCGAAGGGGAATCCGCTTCCCGACGCCCAGCGGCTGACGGCATTTGGAGCAATTCTCCGGGGAAGCAGCTTGGACGAACTGCCTGAACTATGGAATGTGGTGAAGGGGGACATGAGCCTGGTGGGGCCGCGTCCGTTGCTGGTGGAATACCTGCCGCGGTACACGCCGGAGCAGGCGCGGCGGCACGAGGTACGGCCGGGCATCACGGGCTGGGCGCAGGTGAACGGTCGGAATGCCTTGTCGTGGGAGGAGAAATTTTCCATGGACGTGTGGTACGTGGATCATGTGGGTTTTGGGCTGGACGCGCGGATTCTCTGGCGTACGCTTTTCCAAGTGGCGGGCCGGGGTGGCATCAGCGCCGACGGGCACGCCACGATGCCGCATTTTACGGGAACCCGCAAGGAGCCGCGACATGAGCGATAGATTTGCCAATTGGAAGCCGCCCGAGATCGAGGAGGGGCGGCTGACGAAGTACCACTGGCTGGTGCAGAACAAGGCCGGGCTGAAGCTGGGGCACCGGACGGACATCGGGGCGTTCACCTACATCAACGCGAAGGCGGGGGTGGTCATCGAGGACGAGGTGCAGGTGGGGTCGCACTGTTCGATCTATTCGGTTTCGACGATCGATGAGTGCGAGGCGCCGGTGGTGCTTCGGCGCAACTGCAAGATCGGCACGCATTCGTCGGTGATGCCGGGCGTGACGGTGGGGGAGAACAGCGTGGTGGGCGCGCACAGCTTCGTGAACCGGGACATCCCGGCCAACTGCGTGGCGCGGGGGGTACCGGCCCGGGTGATCCGTCCGTTGCGGCCGGAGGAGCGTCCGGCGCGATGAGCACGACGGTGCGGATCTTCTTGTCTCCGCCGCACATGGGCGGAAGGGAGCAGGCGTGGGTGGCGGAAGCGTTCGCCTCCAACTACATCGCGCCGCTGGGGCCGATGGTGTACGCCTTCGAGCGCGAATTCTCGGAATACACGGGGATTCCGCATTGCCTGGCGCTGAACAGCGGGACGTCGGCGATGCATTTGGCGCTGCGGCACCGGATCGGCCAGGCGGGCCGGGAGAAGCCGATGGTGCTGGCCTCGACGCTGACGTTCATCGGCAGCGTCACGCCGGCGACATTCGAAAGGTGCGAGTTGCGATTCATCGATTGCGATGCCGGGAGCTGGAACCTGGATCCGGCGCTGCTGGAAGAGGAGCTGGCGGAATCCGCGCGCCGAGGCGAAACGCCTGTGGCGGTGATTCCGACCGATCTATACGGGCAATGCTGCGACCTGCCGCGGATTCGGGCGATCTGCGACCGCTACGAGGTGGCCGTGATCTGTGATTCGGCGGAGGCGATGGGG
>CAYODC010000049.1:0-10656 GCA_964402575.1 uncultured Verrucomicrobiota bacterium | reverse complement strand
GGGGCTGGGCGGAGGGCATTCCGGTGCCGGCGGACTACGACGGCGACGGGCGGGCGGACATCGCGGTGTTTCATCGCGACGATTGCGCGTGGTACATTTCGCTGACCAGCGGCGGGAGCCGGCTGGTGAGGTATCCGTTGCGCGGGGCGATTCCGGTGCCGGCGGACTACGATGGCGACGGGAAGGCGGACCTGGCGGTCTACCATCCGGCCAGCGGCTACTGGTTCGTGCTGAACTCCACGACCCGGCAGATCGTGAGCCAGTGGTGGGGGGCGCCCACGGCCCATCCCGTGCATCTGTATTCGACGATCCACGCCTGGTTCGACCTGCCCTGACGCCCGGGCCCAAAGGCTCGCGGCCCAACGAAAGCGAGAGTGAGCCGATGAGATTCTGGAGATTCCTGGCCGGTGTGGCGGTGGCCGGATGGGTGGGAGGGCTGTCCGCGGCGGCCATGGCGGGGGAGGGGCTGTCGATCGCGTCGGAAACCAAGCCGGTGGAGATCCGGCGGAAGGGGGCGGAGAAGGCGCCGGTTACGGTCCGTTATGGGTTGAAGGAGGCGGGATCGTCGGTGGTATTTCCGGCCCTCGATTTGAATCCGATCCGGGCCGAAGATGGGCGGCAGGATGGAGGGGGGAAGCCCCTGCGCATCGGGGTGTTCCGCGAGGTGCCGGCGGACGAGGGGGGGGCGAAGGGCAAGAGCCGTCAGGGGGAATGGGCGGAATTGCCGGATGGCGGGCAGGTATGGCGGTGGACGGTGGAATCGCCGGGAGCCATCGGCATCCGGGTGCACCTGGCGGATGTGTCGCTGCCGGAGGGGTGTGAAATCGCTGTTTTTGCCGCGGGGGATCCGTCGCAAATGCGCGGGCCCTACGGAAAGAGTTCGATCCAGGACCGGGGGGAATTCTGGACAGGGACGGTGTTTGCGGAGCGAGTGACGGTGGAGGCGCATTGTCCAGCGGGGTTGGCGGTGGATGAGGTGGAGCTGAAGGCGGACCGGATCATCCACATCTATCGGGATCCGGTGGCCGAAGCCAAGGAGGGGAGCTGCCACAACGACGTGGCCTGCTATTCCGCCTGGGTGACGACGGGCAACGGGGTGGCCGGCATCGGCACGGTGGGCGAATCCGGTTTTTTGTGGTGCACGGGATGCCTGTTGAACGATCAGGAGCCAGCGACATTCATCGATTATTTCATGACCGCCAACCATTGCGTGGCCAACCAAAGCGAAGCATCCGACACGGAATTCTATTGGTTCTACCAGGTTTCGGCGTGCAACGGGACTCCGCCGAATCTCTCGTCGGTCGAGACCACCGATGGCGGCGCCACGTATCTGGCGGGACGAACGTTTTCGCAGGCCAACGATTTTGCATTCCTGCGGCTGAACACCGCGGCGCCCGGGGGGGCCACCTATGCGGGCTGGTCGGCCAGCACGCCGTCGGCATCGGAAACGCTGGCGGGCATCCATCATCCGGATGGGTCGTACAAGCGGATTTCCTTCGGGAAGCTGGATTCCGCGGATGCCGACTTTTGGGACGTGCAATGGAGCAGCGGGGTCACGGAGCCGGGCAGCAGCGGCAGCCCCTTGTTCAATGCGCGCAAGCAGTTCATCGGCCAGCTCTACGGTGGCTATTCCACGTGCAGCGATCCGGATGGCATCGACTCCTACGGGCGGTTCAGCGTCAGTTTTCCGTTGATCCAGTCGTGGCTCGGGACGCCGACCCTGGCGCTGTCGCCGACGGGGCGGGTGCATTCGAGCGCGGCGGCGACGGGACAGACCGTCACGGTTTCCAGCGGGGTTTCGTGGACGGCGGCCGACGACCGGGACTGGATTGTCCTCACGTCGGGCGCATCGGGATCGGGCAGCGGCGCGGTGACTTATCGGATCACGGCCAATGCGGGGGGCGTTCGCACGGGGGCGATCACGGTGGCGGGCGGGGGACTGACGCGGACATGCACGGTGACGCAACTGGACGGGGACATCTACGAGGCGGACAACGCCGCCTCCGCGGCCAAGGCGATTGGCAACACGCAGTTGCAGAACCGGTCGATTCACCGGGCGGGGGATGTCGACTGGGTGAAATTCGTGGTGAAAGGCATCGGGGCGCGCAAGCTGGTGCTGGAGACCGCCGGGGCGGTCGGGGACACGGAAATGTGGCTGTACAAGGGTAGCAGCGGGGCGCTGTTGGCCCATGACGATGATTCGGGGAACGGGAAATTTTCCCGGATGGCCGTGGCGTCGCTGCAGACGGGGACGCATTTTCTCAAGATCCAGGAGTCCGGCAACAACGGGACGATTCCGGCGTACACGTTGCGGGCCAATTGGGCGACGCAGTATGCGCCCGATGCGTACGAGGTGGACAACCACGCATCCCAGGCGCGGTCGATCGCCAATGGCCAGACGCAGTCGCGCTCGATCCACGTGGCCGGAGATATGGATTGGGCCAAGATCTGGATTGGCGGCAACGGCGCGCGGAATCTGGTGGTGGAAACCCGCGGAACGAGCGGGGACACGAAGATGCGGATGATCCGGGGCAGCACGGGTCGGCGGGTGGGCTACGACGACGACTCCGGCACCGGGAGTTTTTCGCGGATCACGATTCCGTCGATTGCGCGCGGGACCTATTACATTCGGGTCCAAGAGGCTGGCAACGAACGGATCCTTCCGGCCTACAAGCTCAAGGTTTCGTGGACGCCGCGTTGATCGGGCGGGAATGATGGATCGGTGGTAGGGTCGGATTGTGAAAGCACGTTCCACGAGTGGGTGCGCATGGGGGGCGAGGGGAGTGCTGTTGTGGCTGTTGTTGCCGCCCATGGCCGGGGCGGCGCGTCCGTGGCCCGACACCCGCGAACGGATCGTTCCTTTTGCCGACCAGTTGCCGGGCGACCTGACGGCGGCCCAGCGGAGGTTTGCGGCCACGCATTTGGCCGGGACCCAGAAAATGCGGCGTTCGGAGATCCGGGCGCTGCGGGCGTACCATCCGAATTTCCTGTGCCTGCATTACCAGCTCGCGGCGGGGGCGGGCCCGGCCGAGTTCATCCTCGGGGATGCCTGGGGCTCCGACTGGGCCTTCGTGAATGCGCAGGAGGGATGGTTTCTCCACGATTCTTCGGGGCAGCGCATTCACCAGGCGCAATGGAACTGGGACGTGATGGACATCCGCTATGCGGGGGGTCGGTCGGTAACGGGGTTTCCGGACTACTGGATCCGCACTTGCCTGGAACGCATCCGGGCGGCGGAAAGCGACGGGGTGTTTGCCGACAGTTATCTGCCCGACGCCTACGGATTCGGGCAGAGCCGGCCGGCGCATCCGTGGCTGGAGGATCCGGCGTTGTGCCTGGCGCGCTGGGTGCCGAGCCTGGAACAATTCGGCCGGGAAGCCCGGTTCGCGCTGGCGGCGCGAGGGTATCGTTTCCTGCCGAATCTAGGCGGGTTAATCACGGGATGGCTCGATTTCGACTACGGGCTGGGGCATGGGGGAATGATCGAGTGCTTTGGGTTGTGGGGGCCGGGGAGCTACTTCGATCCGGCCGACTGGGCGTTGCAGATTGACCGCGCGCTGGCGTTGGCGCGCAGCAACAAGATCGTGATTTGCCAGTCGTATCCGTCGGGCAGGAGCGCGCGGGAGAGGATGTTTGCGACGGCGAGCTATCTGCTGATCAAAGGCAGGGCTACCTATCTCAATCTGCTGGCGACGGATGACGTGGCGCTGGAATACTATCCCGAATACACGTTGGGACTGGGCCGGGCGCGCGGTGCGTTTCCGGCCGGCGTGGATGCGCTTTGGCGGGCGGAGTGGGGCGTGTACCGGCGCGATTATTCCAATGGGATTGTGCTGGTCAATCCCGGGGAGAGGGCGGTGGCGATTGCGGATCTGGGCAAGACCCGCTGGTTGGTGTCCGCGCGCGGGGGCGGGCGGGTGGGGGAGAACGGACGGCCTGGCGGCTCTCTGGTGAGCACTCCTGTGCGGCGCCTGACCTTGCCGGCCCATTCCGGCGCGGTGCTGATGAATACCTCCGCCCCGCCCGGCGGCGACGCCTACGAGCCCGATGACACGGCTTCCGCCGCCCGGCGCATCGGCAACGGCGAAACGCAGGCCCGGTCGATCCATGCGCCGGGAAACACCGATTGGGCCAAGATTCGCATTGGCTCGCGCGGCGCCCGTTCGGTCGTGCTGGAAACCTCCGGAGCCAGTGGCGACACGCAGGTGTGGTTGTACAAGGGCGACGGCACGCTGGTGGCCTACAACGACAACGGGGGGAAGGGGGACTTCTCCCGCATCCGCCTGGCCTCGCTGGCTCCGCGCACCTACTACCTGAAGATCCGCGAACACGGCAACAACGGGACGATTCCCGCCTATACCCTACGAGCGGCATGGATAGCACCGTAGAAACGGGCACGGTTTTGGAGGAATCCAGGACCTTTCCGTCAGCGCAAAAACAACCGGGCGTCATATACAGTGTTTTATAAAACAATATACATCGGATAGGGGGTGGGGAAGGTGCGGATAGGGGGGGAGAAGTGGGCCAGTGGCGTGGAGAAATCGATGTGCGAGGCTTGTGGAACCGGCGACGATCCGAGTAGGATCGGAACAGGCAAGGGAACATTCCAAGGAGGCTTCCAATGAAATGGGGTTGGCAAAGTTGGCCGGTGGTGGCGGGGATGCTGTGGGCGGGGGTGTGCGGGGGGGCGCCGATTCGGATCGACCACCTGCACACGGACATTACGCAGTTGACGGAAGTCCAGATCAACCGGGCGAAGGCCAAGCTGCACATTGCGTACGGGCACACGTCGCACGGGAGCCAGTTGACCGAGGGGATGGAGGGTTTGGTGGCGTTTGCCAACGGGGGGGGCAAGGGGTTGGCGCTGCCACGGGACATTTTCGCGTGGAACCAGGGCGGGACGGACGGTGCGCTGGACCTGCACGACTACGCGATGGAAGGCGACGTGGGCTACTATCCGGACTGGGTGCGCCACACGCGGGCGTATCTGGACGATCCGGCCCATGCGCGGGTCAATGTGATCGTTTGGTCCTGGTGCGGGCAGATGGACGACAAGTATTCCGCGGGAACGCTGGAAAGCGAATACCTGGCGCCGATGGCGGCGCTGGAGCGGCGCTATCCGCATGTGGTGTTCGTCTACATGACGGGGCACGTGGACATCTGGGACGATGCGGCCAACAAGGCCGCGTGCCGGGCGATCCGCAACTGGTGTGCGACGGGCAACCGGGTCCTGTATGATTTCAACGACATTGAGCATTACGATCCGGATGGCCGCTATTACGAGTTCGTCAACGACGACTGCGGGATTTTCAACGGGCCGGCGGGTACGGAGACGGGGAACTGGGCGACCCGGTGGCAAAGCACCCATGTCCAAGGGGTGGACTGGTATGAATGCGGATCCCAGCACAGCCAGCCGCTGAACGCGAACCAGAAGGCGTATGCGGCGTGGGCGCTGTGGTGCAAGATCGCCGAGACGCCGCTGATGGGCGTGACGCCGGCGCTGCGCAACGTGGGCGCGGGGAGCGGGAGCACGACCTTCCGGGTGGCGAACCGCAGCGGCGGCGCGATGCGCTACCGGGCCAGCGAAACCTCCACGTGGCTGCGCATCACCAGCGGGTCGGTCGGCACCAACCGCGGGACGGTCCGGATTTCCTGCCTCGCCAACCCTTCATCGTCGTCGCGCACGGGGGTGGTGACGATTGCGGCGTCGGGGACCCGCGGCAGTCCGCGGAAGATGAAGATCGTCCAGACCGGGCGTCCGCGGGTGGATCTGGTGTTGCGCCATTTGCAGGCGACGCGTCCATCGAATCCGGCCTCGCGGCGCTTCACGGTGTGTTCGTTCCAGATCCGCAACAACGGTCCGGCGCTGGAGGAAGGGACGGTCGTCGTTCAGTTTTTCCTGTCGCGGGATGCGGTGTTTCGCAATGCCGACGACCGGAAAATCGGCGACACGCGGTTTGCGGGCCTGTCGATTCCGGCGGGTTCGACGCGGACGATCCGGTTGGGCACAACCCGCCTGGCCCAGATGGTGCGGCAGTGGACGGCCGGCCTGACGGGATCGGGATACTATTATCTCTATGCTCGCGTGACCTGTACCACGGCAACGGAGACGCATCCGGGCAACAACCGGATGCATACGGCTTTCCGGTTCCGGTATTCGCCGGGGGCACGTTCGGCCAAGGGGGCGGGGCGGATTGCCGGCGCACAAGGGTGGAAAGTGTGGGCGCGGGGCGGGGAAGGGGATTGGGTCGGGGCGCCGGAGCTGGTGGATGGCGATCCGGAGACAGTGTGGACGGGCACGGAAGCCGGGCCGTGGGCGGTGGCGGTGGATCTGGGCGAGGTGATTCCCTTGGAGGCGTTGGATATTGAATTTGCGGGCGAGCCGTGGGAGTCGGTGAACGTGCTGGGCACGGAGGACCTGCTGGAGTGGTTCGACCTGATGGCGATCACCAACCCGCCGGTGTCGTGCCGGGCAGTGTTTTTCGACTTTCGCGAGGGTCAGCGGGGGCAGGTCCCCGGCGTTCGGGAAATCCGGGTGATGGTTCAGTAGGTGAAGGAAGGGGGGGATTCGATGGATCGTAAAATTCATGTTAGCATGCCTGTTGTACCTTGCGGGGGGCGGCGGGAAGGAACAAGATACGAAGGGTCAGGCGGTCGATAAGGCTGGAGGTGCGGGCAATGAACATGTCGCGTTGGGTGGCGGTGTGGGCGGTGGCGTGGGGGGTGGCGGCGGGGGATGCCAGGGCGGCCAACTGGTACGTGGCGACGAACGGGAGCGACGCGGCGGCGGGCACGAGCTGGGCGGCGGCCAAGGCGACGATCCAGGCGGCGGTGGATGTGGCGGCGGCGGGCGACACCGTGCGGGTGAGCAACGGGGTATATGCCACGGGCGGGCGCGTGGTGGCGGGGGCGATGACCAATCGTGTGGTGATTGGCAAAGCCCTCACGGTGCAAAGCGTCAACGGGCCGGGCGTGACAGTCATCCAGGGCGCGGGTCCCAAGGGCGATGCGGCGGTGCGATGCGTCTATGTCGGGAGCAATGCGGTGCTGTCGGGGTTCACGCTGACGAACGGGGCCACGAGGACGAGCGGCGATTCTTACACCGAGAAACGCGGTGGCGGGGCCTGGTGCGAGGCCGCCGGAGTTTTGACCAACTGTACGCTTTCTGGTAATTCGGCATCGGGTTGCGGTGGCGGAGCGGAGGGAGGCCTACTCAACAATTGCACGCTGTCGGACAATTCAGCCGACATTGGTGGAGGAGTACATGGCGGCACGCTCAATGACTGCACCTTGACCGGGAATTCGGCCTCGAGCGATGGGGGTGGAGCCAGTTACAGCACCTTGAACCGCTGCACCCTGTCGGACAATTGGGCTGAATATGGCGGCGGCGCGGACGATTGCGCGATGGACCACTGCACGTTGAGCGGCAATTCGGCCGAGGAATACGGCGGAGGGGCATATGGCGGCACATTGAACGCCTGCGTGGTGTCGAACAATTCCGGCTATTACGGCGGGGGGGCCTGCGGCAGCGACCTCGACCACTGCGAAATAGTGGACAACACGGGGTCGATGTATGGCGGCGGTGCCGAGAGTTGCACCTTGAACCACTGCACGCTCACCGGGAATACGGGCCGGTATGGGGGTGGCGCGAGCGATTGCAACTTGAATGCCTGCACATTGATCGGCAACCGCGCAAACACGGAAGGGGGAGGCGCGGAAGAGAGCGAGTTGAGCTTTTGCACGCTGGCGGACAACACGGCCAATTATGACGGAGGGGGAGCGGTAGACAGTTCCCTGACGAACTGTGTTTTGCGGGGCAACACGGCCTCTTCCGGCGGAGGGGCGCATGGCGGCACGTTGCGCAACTGTGCCTTGATAGGCAATTCCGGTCGGTATGGGGGTGGGGCAAGCGACAGCAAGTTGTACCAGTGCACGGTGACGGGCAATACGACGACTGACAGCGGCGGGGGAACGGAGGATTGCACGCACGGGGACTGCATCGTGTATTACAACGAATCGAGGACGGGGCCGAATTTCGAACAGGGATTGTTCACCAACAGTTGCACGATTCCGCGGCCTAACGGCACGGGCAACATCACGAACGAACCGGGATTGGCCAGTGCCTGGCATCTGGCGCTGGGCTCGCCGTGCATCGGCTCGGGAAAGGGCGCCTTTGCCGTGGGAACCGATCTGGACGGGGAGGCTTGGCAGAGCCCTCCGTCCATCGGATGCGACGAAGTGGTGGCGGGCTCGATCACGGGGGCGCTGGTGGTGAGTGCCTCGGCATCGCATTCCGATGTGGCCACGGGATTTGCCGTGCAGTTCCGGGCGGACATCGAGGGGAGGACAACGGCGAGCGCCTGGGAATGGGGGGATGGAATGGTCACCAGCAACCGGCCCTATGCCACCCACGCGTTTGCCGCCACAGGGATGTATGACGTCGTTCTGGTGGCCTATAACGAAAGCCATCCCGCGGGGGTCTCGGCCACGGTGACGGTGCAGGTGGCGGAGCAGATGGTGCATTACGTGGACATCGGCAACGCATCGCCTGCGGCTCCGTACACTTCGTGGGCGACGGCCGCGACGAGCATCCAGGACGCCGTCGATGCCGCCACGCAGGTGGGGGCGCTGGTGTGGGTGAGCAACGGGGTATATGCCACGGGCGGGCGAGTGGTGTACGGGGCGCTGACCAATCGCGTGGCGATCGACAAGCCCCTCACGGTGCGCAGCGTGAACGGTCCGCTGGCGACGTTCATCGAGGGCGCGAAGGATCCGGCGACGACCAACGGGAATGCGGCGGTGCGGTGTGTTTATGTGGGGACCAACGCGGTGCTGGCCGGCTTCACGCTGACCAACGGGGCGACGCGGTCGACCGGAGATTCGGATTTCGAGACATACGGTGGCGGTGCCGGATGCGAAATATCCGGGGGGTTGAGCAACTGCACGTTGACTGGCAACTCGGCCCTGGCGGGCGGCGGCGTGTATCAGGGCACGCTCGAGGATTGCATTTTGACGGGCAATCGAACCACCTATGAAGGCGGTGGCGCAGGCTACAGCCGAATGAACCGGTGCACGCTGATGGGCAATGCCTCCTCCGCCTCCGGCGGCGGTGCATTTACCTGCGAACTCGATCAATGCCTCCTGCAGGGAAACACCGCCATCGGCGACGGAGGAGGGATTAAATACGGGGTGCTGAACCACTGCGTCTTGACCGGCAACGTGGCGACTGCCGGCGGGGGAGGAGCCTATCATTGCACGATGGAACACTGTACGCTGACCGGCAATTCGGCGGCGAATGGCGGCGGGGCATATTATGGGACGTTCTACACCTGCACATTCGAGCGGAACAACGCCACATCGTACGGAGGCGGGTCGCATTACGGCACGCTGAACGATTGCACGTTCACAGGCAATTCGGCGGTGTATGGCGGCGGCGCGCGGGGCAGCACCCTGAATCGGTGCACGCTGTCGGGCAATTCGGGACGGAGCGGCGGCGGGGCGTACGAGGGCACGCTGAACAACTGTCTGTTGACGGGCAATTCGGTCACCACCTCGGGCGGCATTGTCGCTTGTGGCGGGGGGGCGTATGATAGCACCCTGAACAGCTGCCTGCTGACGGGCAATTCCTCCGTGCGCGGCGGCGCGTCGCGCGGGGGCACGCTGAACAATTGCACTTTGATCCGCAACTCGGCCTCGGAGTACGCCGGGGGGATGCAGTACGGAGCGATGAACAATTGCATTGTATGGTCCAACACGGCGCCTTCCGGGGCGAATTACCAGTCCCTCAACTCCGCCAACTACAGTTGCACCACGCCCGACCCAGGCGGTACCGGCAACGTCACCAACGATCCTCAATTTGTGGATGCCGCGGGGAGCAACTACCACCTGACCGTGACATCCCCATGCATTGATGTGGGCAACAACGGTTATGTTTCGGGCACAAACGACTTGGACGGCAACCTGCGCATCCTGAATGACAAGGTGGACATGGGGGCCTATGAATACCAAGGGCCCTCGTTGTCCGTGTTGCCTGTCCGCCGCGAGGTGGAGGTTTCCGCGGGATCGACCACGTTTGCCGTCACGAATCCGGGCATCGGGACGATGGAGTACCAGGCGGTGGCGGCCGACGGTTGGCTGGAAATCACGGCTGGCGCCACCGGTACGAACGGAGGAACCGTTGCGGTCAACTACGGTGCCAACTCGGGCGATGCCGCCCGCACGGGCACAGTGACCGTCACGGCGGCGGGAGTGCCGGGCGGATCCGTGACCGTGACGGTGGTGCAAGCCACGGCGATGCTGTCGATTAGCCCGGCGGAAACGAATGTTTCGTCCACAACCTTGAGCGGATGCCGGATCACGGTCACGGGCAATGTGCCGTGGGTGGCGGCGACGAACATGCCGTGGATGTCCATCACGTCGGGCGGGGCAGGAACGAACAGCGGAACAGTTATATTCAGCGTGGCCGCCAACAACGGGATCACGACACGCACGGGAGGAATCACGGTAGCGGGTGGAGGGTTCATGCGCACTTGCACGGTGGTGCAGGCGGCGGCCCCGGCCTCGCTGACGATTCGCCCAAGCAGTACAAACCTGGGGTATGAAGCGGTGACGGGGCGGGCGATCGCGGTGACGGGGAACGTGGGGTGGACGGCGGCG
>CAYODC010000048.1:0-10785 GCA_964402575.1 uncultured Verrucomicrobiota bacterium | reverse complement strand
GCGCGCGGGCCGGCCGGTGTATCGGCCGGGCGATGCGGTGAACGTGGAACTGGGGTTGGGAATGACGGCGGAGTGGGGCGGCGCGTGGCGCGTGATCGCGAACGGGAGCGTGGAATTCCTGGCGAACGAGCTGCGGGAGAGTCCGCTGGTGGAGCGCGGCTGGGTGAGCCATGCGTTCGTGGCGGTGAACTACACCTTCTGACGGCGACGACGGGGACTCGCGGCCCGTCGGTTTTTCCACGCTGTGGAAAAAAGTTTTCCACACCGTGGAAAAATGCGAGCGCGGGCGTTGGCGGTCGTGCTGGCGCTGGCGGGATCCGGCGCGGCGCCGGCGGCCGAACCGTCGGGCGGCGGAAAGCCGCTGGATGCGGTGGTGATGGCGCTGAAATGGGACGCCCAGTTCCAGTTCGCGGGGTTCTACGCGGCCAAGGCCCGCGGTTTCTATGAAGAAGAGGGGCTCGACGTCGCCTTCACCACGCCTGCCGACGGCCTGTACCCCGTGGAGGCGGTGCGGACGGGTAAGGCCCACTTCGGGGTGACTTCGGGCGATCTCGTTCCGGCGCGGGCGCAGGGCCATCCGGTCGTGGCGCTGGCGGTCCTCTTCCAGCATTCGCCGCTCATCCTGATGTCGCGCAAGGACCGCAACCTGGCCTATTTGTCCGACTACGCGGGCCGGAAGATCATGGGCAGCCCCGACGACCGGCCGGAAATCCTGGCGATGTTCCGCCAAGAGGGGATCGATCCGGAGCCGATGGAATTCGTGCCCCTTGCCGGGTCGGTGGATGCGCTGGCGGCCGGCGAGGTGGACGCCACGATCGATTACCTGTCCAACGAGCCCTACGTGCTTCGCCAGCGCGGGGTGGAGCCCCGGATCATCCGTCCGATCGACTACGGCATCGATTTCTACGGGGACACGCTGTTTACCACCGAGGAGGAGATCCGCCGCCATCCGGAACGGGTGGCCGGCTTCCGGCGCGCCACGCTGCGCGGCTGGGAATACGCCTTTGCGCATCCCGAGGAGATGATCGACCGCATCCTGGAGCTGCCCGGCGTGCGCGCCCGCGGCAAGACCCGCGACCACCTGCGCTACGAGGCCGAGCAGTTGGCCCACCTGGCGCAGGCCCGCATGATCGAGGTGGGCCACATGAACCCCGCGCGGTGGGAGAGGATCGCCCGGACCTACGAAGAGCTCGGGCTGATTCCGCCGGGGTTTTCGATGGAGGGCTTCCTGTACCGCCCGGAACCGGCGCGGGCCGGCCCGGGACGGTGGGCGCGCGCGGCCGGCGCGGCCGGGGCCGCGGTGGGGCTGCTGGCGCTGCTGGGGGTGCTGTGGAACCACCGGCTCCGCCGCGCGGTCCGCCGCAAGACCCGCGATCTCCAGGACAGCGAGTCCCGCTGGAAGAGCTATGTGGAAGGGGCGCCCTACGGGATTTTCGTGGTGGAAGGGCAATGGCGGTGCCTGGATGCCAACCCCGCCGCGTGTGCCCTCAGCGGCTTGTCCCGGGACCAGCTCCGGGATCGTTCCCTGCGGGATCTTCTCGCGCCCGAGGGACACGAGGCCGGGGACCGGCATTTTGCCGCGCTGCAGCGCGATGGCCAGGCGGCGGGGGAACTGCCCGTGCAGACGCCGGCCGGCGGCCCGCGCTGGTGGTCGGTGGCCGCGCGCCGGATCGATGAAAACCGCTACATCGCGTTCTGCGAAGACGTCACCGAGCGCAAGCAGACGGCGGAACTGCTGTTCCATTCGCAGAAAATGGAGTCCATCGGGCTGTTGGCGGGGGGGGTGGCGCATGACTTCAACAACATGCTGGCGGTCATTCTGGGCAACGCGGAAATCGCCATCGGCCAGGTCCTTCCCGGGCGGCCGCCGCACGCCGAGCTGCTGGAAATCCGCAAGGCCGCCGAACGTTCCGCCGCCCTGACGCGCCAGTTGCTGGGCTTCGCCCGCAAACAGACCGTGCGGCCGCGGCGGCTGGACCTGAACGCGACCATCGACGGATTGTTCGAGATGCTGCGCCGCCTGGTCGGCGAGTCCGTGGCGATGGAATGGCAGCCCGGTCCGGAGCCCCTCCCGGTCCGTCTGGATCCCTCCCAGATCGATCAACTGCTGATCAACCTGTGCGTGAACGCCCGCGACGCCGTCGGGCCGGACGGAAGGATCGCGGTCGCGACCGGCGCCGCCCGCTTTGACGGACGCACGCGCGCGATGCCGGCGGGCGGCCCCGCGGGCGACTTCGTGTGGGTGTCGGTGACCGACAACGGCCGGGGGATCGAGGAGAAGCAGCTGCCGCATATTTTCGAGCCGTTTTTCACCACGAAAGGGGTGGGCAAGGGCACCGGCCTGGGGCTGGCCACCGTCTATGGCATTGTCCGCCAGAACGAGGGCTTCATCAGCGTGGACAGCGCGCCGGGGCGGGGCACCGTGTTCACGCTGTATTTCCCGCGCCTGGACGCGGAAGAGGCCGCCGGGCCAACGCCGGCGGCGGAGGAAGGGGAGACGCCGGGAGAGCACCTGGTTCGCATGTTGACGGAGCGCGCGGCGCACGGGGAGGAATGAGGACGCGATGGAACGGAAGGCACAGCGGCGGCGGAGGAGAAGCGGGCGGCGGGGGTGCGTCGCGGCAGCGGTGCTCCTGGCCCTGGCGGCCGGCGCGGGTGCCGACGAGGCCGAGGTGTTTTTCCTGTATGCCTATCACAACAAGCCTCCGTACTATGCCGAGTTCGCGACGGAACGGAACGCCGGGAAGCCCTGGCTCTACGAGGATTTGGCGGACTACCTGAACGAACGGCAGTCGGCCTTCCGGGTGCGGATCAAATACCTGCCGCGCGTCCGGCTGGAGAAAGAGCTGGAGCGCGGGACGCTGAAAGGGGGGATTGTGGGGGTGAATCCGCTGTGGTTCCGGGACCTGGAGCGGACCCGCTTCTGGTGGACGCCTCCGTTCATGCAGGACCGCGACGTGGTGGTGGTCCAGCAAGGCAAGGCCTTTCCCTACGAACATCCCCGCGATCTCATCGGGAAGCAGTTGACCCTGCCGCGCGGCCTGTATTGGTGGGGCGTCACGGAACTGATCCTGGCGGGGAAGATCCGGGCGGAAGAGACCGATCACGACGTGCAAAACCTGCACAAGGTGGCGCTGGGCCGCGCCGACGCGACGATCACCAGCTATCTGTCGTTCCAGCGGATGATGAAAGACCATTTTCCCCAGGGCGGGCTGGAGTGCCTGCCGGTGCCGCACGACCAGTACGAGCGGAGGATCCTGGTGCCCCTGCGCTACGAAGCCCAGTACCAGGCCCTGGCCGCCGCGCTGGATGGGGCCCAGGACGATCCGGCCTGGCGCCGGCGGCTGGATGCCTATGGCTACGCGCCGCGGGAAGAACCGGCTGGCGCCAGTCTCCCGGACCCGCCGGCGCCGGCGGCGCAACCGGACGGGGAAAGCCGGTGACGCCATGCTGCGCGCCGCCCACCAGCATGTGGTCGCCCGGACGATCCTGATCATCATCGTCTCCGTGGCGGCCGTCAGCGCCGCGTCCATCGTCTATTTCAGCACGCGCTTCCGGCGGCAGCTTCAAGAGGAGTTCGCGACGAAGCTCGAGAGCACCCGCCAGCTCATTGAAAGCAGCTACCGCCAGCCCCTGTGGAATGTGCAGCGCGAGCTGGTGAAGACCTTGAACGAAGCCGTGCTGTCCTCGCCCGATTACACGGCGATCGTCGTGTACGACGTCGACCGCCGGGGCGTGCGCCAGATCCAGCTGGCCACGCGCAAGATCATGACGCGCCAGAAGGTCCGCTTCCTGCATTCGCGCCGGCCACCGGAAGAGGCGCCCGACGGGATGCTGCGCGGCGCCATCTACAACGAGCAGCACGTGATCGGGGAATACGAGCTGTACTACACCCTTGGTCCGATCGCCGCGCATGTCCGGACCAACCTGGCCAACCTGGTGCTGTCGTTCCTGCTGATTTCGGGCGTGATCGCGGTGTCCCTGGTGGTCCTGCTGAACCGCACGGTGATCCGGAAGCTGTTTTCCATCGTCCAGTTCGCGAAGTCCGTCGCCGCGGGCGAGGACTATTCGCGCAGGATCGTGCTGGAGAGCGGCGACGAGATTGGCGTGCTGGCGGCTTCGATCAACGACATGCTCGCGCAGATCGAGCGCCGCGACCGGGAGAAGGACGCGGTGGGCCGGGAATTGTCCCGGAACCGATCCTATCTGCAGGGCGTGTTTGACGCGATTCCGGACACGCTGCTGGTGCTGGAGCCGGGGACGGGGTGCATCCGGGACGCGAATCGCTCGCTGGAGCGAATGTTCCTGTCCACGCGTGAGGAGTCGGTCGGGCGGGATATCGAATGGCTCAGCGCCGGCGAGCCGCCCTACGATGCCGGCACCTTCGGCGAGTGGCTGGCCAAGGCCGAAGCCCAGGGCCTCCAGACGTTTCCGTGGTTGTGCCGGCGGCGCAACGGGGTTCCGTTCTGGGCCGAGATGGATGTGAGCCACTGCCGCATCGGCGAGGAGAGCCGCTTCATCGTGCTGATCAGCGACATCACCCGCCGCCGCGACGCGGAGATCGCCCTGCGCGAGAGCGAAGCGCGTTTCAAGGCGCTGCACAATGCGTCGTTCGGCGGCATCATCATTCACGACAAGGGCGTCATTCTGGATTGCAACCACGGGTTGACGGTCATCACCGGCTATCCGATGGAGGAATTGGTCGGGATGAACGGGCTGCTGCTGATCGCCGAATCCTCGCGGGGGATTGTCCTGGACCACATTCTTTCCCAGTACGAAAAGCCCTACGAGGCGGTCGGGGTGCGCAAGAACGGGGAGGAATACCCCCTGCGTCTCGAGGGCCGGCGGATCCCGTACCGGGGTCGGGATGTCCGGGTGGTGGAGTTTCGCGACATCACCGAACAGAAGCAGGCCGAGCATGCGCAGCAGTACAGCGAGCATCGGTTCAAGACGTTGGTGGAGAACTCGGGCGACATCACCGAAATCGTCGATCCCCAAGGGCGCGCCAGCTATGCCAGCCGCCAGGTGGAGGCCATCGTTGGCTTCACGCCCGAAGAGACCCTCGCGATGGGATCTGTCTTCGAACGGGTGCACCCGGACGACCGGCCCGGCCTGCTGGCCACGATCCAGGCTTGCCTGCCGGTGCCGGAATCCGGCGCGCGGGTGGAATTCCGCTACCAGCACAAGGACGGACGCTGGATCTGGCTGGAGGCCAACGGCCGCAACTTGCTGCATAATCCGTTCATCGGGGGATTGTTCCTCGTCATTCGCGACATTTCCGGACGCAAGCAGGCCGAGGCCGCCCTGCGCGAAAGCGAAGAAAAGCTGCGCACGCTGTTTGCGGCCATGACCGAAATGGTGGCGTTGCACGAGATCGTTTGCGATGGCCAGGGACAACCCGCCAACTATCGCATCACGGACTGCAACCAGGCATTTTGCCGGGAGGTGGGCCTTGCGCGGGAGGAACTGGTGGGGCGGCTGGCGACGGAAGTCTATGCCACGCCCGTGCCGCCGTACCTGGAGGAATATGCCCGCGTGGCCGCCACCGGGGAGCCGCATCATTTCGAGGATTTCGTGCCTTTGGCCAACCGGTACCTGGCCATTTCCGCGGTGTCTCCCGCTCCGGGCCGGTTTGCCACGATCGGCACCGACATCACGGATGCCAAGAAATTCCAGCAAGTCATCGCGGCGAAGAACAAGGAGCTGGAGCAACTGGTCTACGTGGCCTCGCACGACCTGCGCTCGCCGCTGGTGAACGTGGACGGCTATGGCAAGGAGCTCGAATACATCGTCCGGGAAATCGTCCAAATTCTCGAAAGCGGGCCCGAGGCCGCGATCCAGCTGGAAGCCCTGCTGCGGCGGGAACTGCCCGAACTCCGCTCGGCGCTGGGCCACATCCGCGGCAGCACGCGCCAGATGGAGTCGCTGCTGAAGGGGCTGCTGAAGCTGTCGCGCCTGGGACGCGCCGCGCTGTCGATCCGCGCGCTCGACATGGACCGGCTGGTGGCCCAGGTGGTTTCGGCGCTCCAGTTCCAGCTCCGCGAGGCCGGGGCGGAGGTGCGAGTGGGGCGCCTGCCGGTTTGCATGGGCGACGAAATCCAGGTGGTCCAGGTCTTCAGCAACCTGCTGGGCAACGCCCTGAAATTCCGGGATCCCGCCCGTCCGCTGGCCATTGCCGTTGACGGTCGCGTCGTTCAGGGGCGCTGCGTCTTCACGGTGGAAGACAACGGCATTGGCATTCCTCCCGAGCACCTTGATCGGATTTTCGAGCTGTTTTCCCGCCTCGATCCCGGCCGAACGGAAGGCGAAGGGCTCGGACTGACCATCGTTCGTCAAATCCTGGGGCGGCTGGACGGCGGGATCCGGGTGGAATCCACCCCCGGCCAGGGCAGCCGGTTCCTGGTGGATTTGCCGGTGGAAAGGCCGGTGCCATGATTGGCCGTCCAGCGGCGCGCGCGCGGAAAAGATTCCGCGGCAGGGGATTCCTGATCGACGGATCGGGCGTATTCGTCTATCGTATGGGAAGTGGCAAACCGCTCAACGGGTGGTCCCGGCACCGGCCGGGGCCCGCTGGCGCGCCGGCCGCGGCGCGGAGCGGCTTCAGGAGTCCGGAAGCATGAAGCAAGAGGTCATCATACTGGTGGCGGACGATGACGACGGGCATGCCGGCCTGATTCGCAAGAACCTGGCCCGCGCCGGCATCGCCAACGAGATCCGCCGGTTCCGCGACGGACAGGAAATCCTCGATTTCCTCTTCCGGCAGGGTCCCGGGCCTGTCCAGTCACCGGACGAGTCCTACATCCTGCTCTTGGACATCCGCATGCCGCGGCTGGACGGGACGGAGGTGCTGCGCCGGGTCAAGGCGGACCCCGGGCTGCGCAAGATCCCCGTGATCATGATCACCACCACCGACGATCCCCGCGAGGTGGAGCACTGCCACACCCTGGGCTGCAACAACTACATCACCAAGCCGGTGGAATACGAGGATTTCGTCAATGCCATCCGGCAATTGGGCCTGTTCCTGGCGGTGGTCCAGGTTCCGCCGCCCAATGGAGGATAACCCATGAGCGCGATGGAACAAGGACAGGCCCGGACGCCGGCGGCTGCGGTGGCCCGCCGCATCCTGATCGTCGAGGATGACGACGGACTGCGCGACTTGATCGCCAAGACCCTGGGCAAGGCCGGGTTCGAAGTAGCGGGCGCGGGCACCGGCGCCGCCGTCATCGAGCGCGTCACGGCCGATCCCGCCTGGCTGCTGCTGCTGGACCAGAAGCTGCCCGACATGGTGGGCCGCGAAATCCTTTCCGCGCTCGCCTCCCGCGGATTGCCGGTGCCGTTCGTGATGATGACCGGCCAGGGCGACGAGCGGTTGGCGGTGGACATGATGAAGCTGGGGGCGGCGGACTACCTGCTGAAGGACACCGACCTGATCGAACGCCTGCCAGGGGTGATGGACCGCGTGTTCCGGGCGCTCGAAACCGAACGCAGCCTGCATGCCGCCGAGGCCGCGCTGCGCAAGAGCGAAGAGCGGCTCGCGGAGATCAACGGCTGCTTGTCCTCGCTGGGGTCGGACTACGAGGCGAATGTCCAGCAACTGACGGCGCTGTGCGGGCGCCTGTTGGGGGCGACCTGCGCGCTCTACAACCGGATCGACGGCGAGTGGCTTTGTTCGCTTGGGCAATGGAACACGCCCGGCGACTTCAACCCCAAGGACGCTCCCGAGGGGCATATCTGCTACGACGTGATCCGCGGCGGCTGCCAGGAGACGCTCGTGATCCGCAACCTGGCCGAAACCCCCTATGCCGTGTCCGATTCCCACGTGGCCCGGTACGGGCTCCGCGCCTACGTGGGCCATCCGGTCCTCAGCGGTTCCCAGGCCGTGGGCTCCATCTGCGCCGTGTTCCAGACCGAATTCAACCCCACGGCGGACGACCAGCGGGTGTTGACCCTGATCGCCTCGGCGCTCTCCCGCGAGGAAGACCGGCTTCGCGCGCAGCAGGAGCGCCAGATGCTCCAGGACCAATTGAACCAGGCCCAGAAAATGGAGTCGGTCGGGCGCCTGGCCGGCGGCGTGGCGCACGACTTCAACAACATGCTCGGCGTCATCCTGGGCTTCACCGAAATCACCCTCGATTCCATTCCCCCGGGCCATCCGCTGCATGCCGGCCTGGCGGAAATCCGCAAGGCCGCCGAGCGGTCGGCCGACCTGACCCGCCAGTTGCTGGCTTTCGCCCGCAAGCAAACCATCCTGCCCAAGGTGCTCGATCCGAACGAAACCGTCGAGGGCATGCTCAAGATGCTGCGGCGGCTGCTGGGCGAGCACATTGAACTGAATTGGCGCCCGGGCCGCGAGGTGGGCAAGATCCGCGTGGATCCATCCCAGATCGACCAGATCCTGGTCAACCTGTGCGTGAACGCCCGCGACGCCATCGAGGGGACCGGCGCGATCACCATTGCGACGGATGGGGTGGAGTTCGACGAAGAGGCCTGCGGGTGGCATGCCGGCGCGACCCCGGGGGAATACATGCGGCTGGCCGTGTCGGACACGGGACACGGCATGGACGCCGACACGATCTCGCACATCTTCGAACCGTTCTTCACCACCAAGAAGACGGGGGAGGGCACCGGCCTGGGGCTGGCAACGGTCTACGGCATCGTCCGCCAGAACAACGGGTTCGTCGATGTGGACAGCACGCCGGGCAAGGGCAGCACGTTCCACGTGTTCCTGCCCCGGCATGTCGAGAAGGCCCCGCCCCCCTCCGCGACGGCGGCGGCGGCGCAACCGCTGGCGCCCGGGCACGCGACGATCCTGCTGGTCGAGGACGAGCCGGCCATGCTCAACATGACGCGCGCCATGCTGGAACGCCGGGGTTACCAGGTTCTCGCGGCCTCCACCCCCGGCGAAGCCCTCCGGCTGGCGGAGGTCCCGCTCGGCCGCATCCAGTTGCTGATGACGGACGTGGTCATGCCCGAAATGAATGGCCGCGAACTGGCCCGGCGCCTGGTGGAACTTCACCCCGGACTCCGATGCCTGTTCATGTCGGGCTACACGGCCGAGGCCATTGTTCCGCGTGAAATGGGCCAATCCCATGTGGGATTCATCCAGAAGCCGTTTTCGATGAAAGACCTGGTGGCGAAAATCTCGGAAGTGCTGAGCGGAGGCGGGGAATGAGGTGGAAGCATAGGTTGTGGGGTGCGCTGCTGGCTGCCGCCGGGTGGGCGGCCTCCGCGCTGGCGGCGGATATCCAGCTTTCCGCGGAGGAGCGGCAATGGCTGAGGGACCATGAGCCGTTGGTCTTCGTCCACCAGACGTCCTACGCGCCCTATGAATTCGTGGACGAGGACGGCCACCGGCAGGGCATGTGCATCGATCTGGTCCGGTGGATCGCCCGGGAATTGGATTTCACGGTCGAATTCATGGACCTTCCCTTCCAGGAGGCCCAGGGGGCCGTGCTGCAGGGGCGGGCGGATGTTCTGACGAGCCTGTTCCGCAGCGCGGAACGGGAGAGGCGATTTGCGTTTTCCATGCCGACCTGGGAAGTGCCGGCCCAGGTGTTCACGGCCGCGGACCGCATCGATCTGGCGAGGGTGGAAGACCTGGGGGGCAGACGGATCGCGATGCAGCGCGGCGACTATGCCGCCGAGTTTCTGGCCGGCCTTGGCATCGGCTACGAAGTCGTGCCGGTGGCTTCGTTCGGCGAAGCGGTCGGCGCGGTGCTGTCGGGGAAGGCCGATGCGCTCATTGGCGACCGGCCGATCGTCCTTTATCACTTGTTCCGCCAGGGACTTGCCAGCCGGGTGAAGACAGCCAGCGATCCCGTCTACACCGGGATCAGCGCCATGGCCATGAACAAAGGCCGCGGCGAACTGGCGGGCATCCTGAACAAGGGCATTCAGCTTGCCCGCGAGCGGGGCGTGTTCGATGCGCTGACCGTCCAGTGGCTGGGGTCGCGCTTCAGCGAGGCGCCGGCGCGCCGTCCGCGGCACACGCTGGCCCTGAGCGCGGCGCTGTTTTCGGCCATGGCGATTGCGATCGCCCTGCTGGGGTGGGTGCTGCATCTGCGGCGCATCGTGGCGCAGAGGACCATTGAACTCCACGAGGCCGAAGATGCTCGCAAGCCGATCGCCCGTTCGCGGCCGTGGCCGATCCTGCTGGTGCGCTTCCTGCTGTTTCTCGGCCTGCTGCTGCCCCTGGGACTGGCCGCCAACTACATCCTGTACCGCCATGTCGTGATGCCCGATTATCTCGCGCTGGAACAGCGGGATGCGCTGACCAAGCTCAATGCCTGCATCAGCATTGTCGCGCGCGAGGCCGAACTGCTGGCCAAGAACGCCGTGGACTGGGCCAGCTGGGACGACACCTACGAGTTCGTTCAGGACCGGAACGACGAATTTGTCGCGGACAATCTGGATGTCCGGCATCTGTCGGATCAAACCCAGATCGACGCGCTGCTGATGTATGACACCCGGAGGCACCTGGTGTGGCAGGGGGCCTTCGATCCGTTCCAGCACCGGCCCCTGGCGATCGGGGACATCCTGGGAGACATCCAGCCCGAAGACAATCTCCTGCTCCGCCAGTCCGAGTCTCCGGAAGCGCGCACAGGCATTTGGCTGACCCGGATCGGGCCGATGCTGGTGGCCACCTGCTCGATCTTGCACTCCGACGGCAAGGGCCCCGTCCAGGGCACCCTGGTCATGGGGCGGTTCCTGCGGGACGAAGTCCTGTCCAACCTGTCCCGGCAGCTCGGCGTGAAGGTGGGGATTGCGACGCCGCTGAGCGAAGCG
>CAYODC010000047.1:0-10847 GCA_964402575.1 uncultured Verrucomicrobiota bacterium | reverse complement strand
TTTGTCTGTCCCAGGCCGTTGCTCCCCCACGCCGCGATCGTCCCGTCCGACTTCAACCCAAGGCAATGATTGTAACCAGCCGCCATCGACATGAAATCGGCGTTGGGCGACGGTACGTTTGTTTGCCCGTAGGTGTTATTTCCCCAGGCGGTAATCGTTCCGTCCGATTTCAACCCCAGCGATACGGCGCCTCCCGCCGCCACCGCCTGGAAGTTGTTGTTCGGCGCCGGCACCGTTGGCAACCCGTAGCCGCCTATCCCCCACGTCACGATCGACCCGCCTGATTTCACTCCCAATGTATGCCGTTCACCGGCGGCAATGGGCTTTCCGTTCAGCGCACGATCCCAAATCCATCCCGCCGGATTCACCACGTACGCCCCCGACAGCGTGATCTCCCCGTTGTCGCTCGTCTGCACCACCACGTCCACCGCCCCGGTCACTCCCGCCGCCGGCATCGTGATCGTGAACCAGCTCGCCCCCGAATCCACGATCGTTGCCGCCACGCCCCCCACCACCACGTTCGTGATCGTCCCAAAATCCCCGTTCGTGAACGTCACCGCGTTGCCGCCCCCAAACGGCCCGACGTTCGTCGATGCCGCAAAGCACGACCCTGTCAGATTCACGACATACGCCGCCGTCGGCGAGTTGTTGCTGATCGTCAGCACGCCGCCAAACCCGCCCACCGCATCCGGCGCGAACCGCACCGCGAAGTTGCTCGCCGTCCCCGCCGCCACCGCCGCGGGCATCCCGGCCACCTCGAACCTCGGATCCGAAATCCCGAAGCCTGAAATGTTCACCGCTTCCGTCCCGTTGTTCGTGATCGCAAACGTGTTCGTCCACGAAGCGCCCGATTGCAGCGGAGCGAATTTCGTCCCGTTCCCCACCTGCGCCGCGTCGCCGCTGGCCACCACCGCCCCGTTCGTCCCCAGCACCTGTAAGCCCGGCGCGGTGTAGGTGAACGCATTCGACTTCACCGTCTCGCCAAAACTGGTCGAGAACACCCGGACATCACCGATGCCCGCCGAGGCTGATACCCCCGCCGTCACCACCACCTGCGTCGAGCCGTTCACCGCCGCCACCGTCGCCGTCACCCCGCAGATCGTCACCTGCGTCACGTCTCCCAGCGTCCCGTCGCACAGGTTCGTCCCCGAAATCACCACCTCAAACCCGCCCGACGCCGGCCCGTTCGTCGGCGCCAACCCGCCCGTGCCGCTACCGCCGCCGCCACCGCCGCCCCACTTGGCGACGTACCACGTGTTGGTCGTCGTTCCGTCCTCCTGGGTCGCGATCTTGAAGAATCCCCCCGCATACAGCGACCCGTCCACCGGATCCATCGCCAGCGCCAATACGCTGTCGTTTAAGCCCTGCCCCAGCGGCTGCCAGCGCGACCCGTCCCACCGCGCCATGCGATTCAACTTCACCTGCGGCGCATTCGTGTCCACCCCGTCGGAGTCCCACGTGTTCGTGAACGCCCCGCCCGCGTAGAGCGTCCCGTCCGGCCCCGTCGCCAACGCATACACCCAGTTGTTGAACCCCGAACCCACGTTCGTCCAGACTTGGTTTGCCGCATCCCACTTCGCCACGTACCGCGCCGGACTGATGACGCCCGAATTCGTCGTCGCCGCATTCGTGAACCATCCCCCCGCATACAACGTCCCGTCCGGCGCCACCGTCATGCACGTCAACCGGCTCTGGAACCCATGCCCCATGTTGGTCCAGGCCGTCCCGTTCCATTGCGCCACGTAGCCCAGCTGGAACTGGTTGCTCATCGCGCCCCCCCAGTTGGTGAAGCTGCCCCCCGCGTAGATCGTCCCGTCCTTGCCCTCCGCCATGCAATTCACCACATTCCGGAACCCGTCCTGCATGTTGGTCCACGCCGTCCCGGTCCAGCGGGAGACATAGCCCAGGTGATACTGGTAGTTCGAGTTGGTGAAATACCCCCCCGCATACACCGCCCCGTTGCTCGCCGCCAAGACCGTGTTCAGATAGCCGTTCACGTTCGCCGAGAAGAACAGACCTCTTTTGTCCGGTGTGGTTTCCCCCATGGTTTCCCATGCGCTCCCGCCCCACTTCGCGACAGCCCAGGCACTCACCCCGCCGATGTTCGTGAAATACCCGCCCGCATAGACGATCCCGTTCGAGCTTGCCGAAAGCGTAGTCACGTTCGCTATCTGCACCACGCCCGCTCCCATGTTGCTCCAGTTCGTCCCGTCGTACTGCGCGATGCGGTAACAGTTCGACCCGCCGACGTTCGTGAACGATCCGCCCGCATAGAGCACGCGGCTCGTCGACATCGCCATACCATAGATCGCGTTGTTCGCCCCCACGGCCGTCGCCTGTCCCGGCACCAACCCTTGCCCCACCGCCTGCCACCGCGGCGCCGACGAACCACTGATCGTCCCCGCCGGATTCACGGTGTAGGCCCCCGCCAGCGTCGTGTCCCCCTCGCTCGCCGACTGGATCACGATGTCCTTCGCCCCCGCGCTGCCCGTCGCCGGCGCGACGAACTCCACCCAATTCGCCCCCTGCCCAACGATGTCGGCCGCCGCCACCCCGCCCACCAGCACGTTCGTGATGTCGGTGCCATTGCCGATCGCCGGCACCGCATTCGTCACCCGCACGACGTTGCCTCCCGCGAACGGCCCGTTGCTGGGCTCCACATCCGCCTCCACCTCGATGGTGTAATCGCTCAGCCCCGTTCCTGTATCGGAAGTATAGGACTGATCCCACCACGCGATGCTGACATTGGGATTGGACAGCGCATCCAACGCCGAATGGGTATCTATGTCGCTGGACGAATAAACATCGAAGTAAAACGTGTCCCCCCCCGACAGCCCCAAATCGGCCATCGCCACCGTGTAGGTCACCCGGCTCTGCGCTTCCGTGGTAAACGAAAATGCCGTGAGATTGCTCGGCCCGTTCCAGTCCTCCCCACCGTAGCTCCACAACTCCGCGACGCCGCCATCCACCCAGGAACCGATCCAGTAATTCATGCCGCCGATCGGCGAATCCAGATAAATGGTACGGCCCCACCCGTTTCCGCTGGTCGTGCCCGACCCGCCGGTTGCGATGCCGATCATGTACCTGCCCCAGTTTTCCGTGTTGAAATTGCCATTCACCGTCAGGTCAAAAATCAGGTCGGTGGCGGTATGCGACACCTCCAGGCTTACGATATCCAGTGTCCCTCCTCCATCGGATAATCCCGCATCGATGTCCCCGGTCGAATCGTTGTATGTGCTGGCCGCCCAACCCGGCGCCGCCAACATCCACCCCACCACCACTCCCGCCGCCCAGATCCCAGTCCTTTGTGCCGCCATTCCAATCCACATGTCCCCAAACACCTTGCATGCAAACGATCTCTTGCTCATGTACCCTCCTGTACTGGACTTGCGGCACCTGCGCCCAAGTTTCGAAATTGAAACGAACGCCAACGCTATATTGGCGCAGCATGAATTGAACGTCGAGACGACATCCATCTATCGGTCAAAGCGTTTTACCGTACCGTATGCCCCCCCCTTCCCCCCGCACTCGCCCTCGCATGGCCCCTAGGGCATTTTCGGAAATGGTGTAGCCGCTCAACCACCGGAAACAGCCCGGCTCGGCAGGGACGCCTCGCCCTACCGAAACGCCGTATAGGAGGCTTCGGGTAGGGCGAACCCTCCGGGTGAGCCGATCTCTATGGCCGTTCATAAACGGCCACAGTAAATCTGAATTTGCTCTAAACGACCGCTCAACCCATTCGCGAGGAGCGGATTTCCAACACGATTTTCAACGAGCTGCTCGCGGCGCACCGAAAGGCCTCTTCCGCTTGCTCGATCGGATAGCGCGCGGCAATCAATCGGCCGAGAGGCACGTCCGGATTTCGCGCAAGAAACGCCAGCCCGTCCTTGAACTGCCCGCAGCGCGATCCCAGCAGGGTCAGCTCGTTGACCACCACCGGCGCCAGATGAAGCGAATGCGGCGCGGCCACCGTGGTTTTCAGCACCACCGTGCCGCGCGGCCGGCACAGTTCCACCGCCCGGGCCAGGCCGGCCTCCGATCCCGTCGCTTCCACCACCAGGTCGAAACCGCCGGAAAGCGGCTCCGCCACCGTCACGGTCCGCAACCCGCGCCACTCGGCCAGGGCCAGCTTTTCTGGATGCTTCCCCACCAGCGTCACATCCGCGCCCGCGCCAGCCAGCACCCATGCACATAAAATCCCCAGCTTCCCGTCCCCCAGCACCCCCACGCGCTCGCCGCCGCGCAACGGATGCTGCTCGAGGATCTCGCAGGCGGCGGATAGCGGTTCCACCAGCACGGCGTGGTCATCCGGAAGCCCGTCCGGAACGTCCAGCAGGTTGGCGTCGGGCAGCACGCAAACCTCCGCCATGCAGCCGTCCAGCCGATCAATGCCCAGCGTGACCCGGTTCGGACAATGCCGGCCCAGGCCGCGCGCACACCAATCGCAATGCCCGCAGGCCGCGTTGATCTCCCCCACCACCCGCCGCCCGCACCGCCCATCCACCCCTACGACCCGGCCGACGAATTCATGGCCCAGCACCCCGCGGAAACCCATGTACCCCTTGACCAGCTCCAGATCCGTCTTGCAGATCCCCGCCAGGTCCACGCGGATCCGGCTCCAGCCCGCGGGCGCCACCGGCTCGGGACGGTCGGTCACGGTTCGCAAGGCGGAATCAAACACAACGGCTTTCATCGGGTCTCCTTCCCAGGCGGCTCCCTGGAGCCATTCCGATATCCATGTAGCGGCACATCCGCCCGGCTCGGCAGGCATGCCTCGCCCTACCCAAGGCCATCGGATTCAAGTCATGGGTAGGGCGAACCCTCCGGGTGAGCCGACAGACTGGATCCATCCGTTGGCTACATCATTTCCAAAAAGACTCTCCATCCGGCCCGGCCCGCCCGCCATGGCTACAGCGGAAAATCGGCCCCGTACGGCAACGGCACGTTGTGCCGGATGGACAAGTCGCGAATCTCCTGCACCGTCTCCGCCCGCCGGCTCGTCATGTGGTCGTTGATCAGCTTGTAGATCTTCTGCGCCACCCACTCGCGGCGAATCCCCTCCCCGCCGTTTTCCGCATCGGCCAGGTCCAGCGCAAACACCATGTCGCGCTGCTGCGCCCCCGAATCCCCGACAATCTGCAGCACCGCCGATTTCTGCCCGGTCGGACAGCGCCCCACCAGCCGAAGCGGCCGGTCCAAAAACAGGTGCGTCAACGTCCCCGGATACACCTCCGCCGCCGAATCCGCCGAAAACCGGTACGCCAGGTTCGCCAGCACCGGCCGGGACAACTCGCGTCCCGCCCGCTGCACCGCCGCCGGAATCTGCTCGCGCAACGGCAGGATCCACGAGCCCCCCCGGTTGTTCTGCCCCAGCAGGTCCAGCAGGAACGTGTTCACCCGGTCGCCCGCGCCCACCGTGAACATCGATACCTTCCCGCCATTGGCCTTGCTGAAACGCGCAATGATGTCCGAACTGTCCAGCGTGCCCATCGTCGGACGCCCGTCGGTCATCAGCACCACGATCATCGGGCGCCCCCCGGGACGCTGCAGCTGCAGCACCTGCTGCAGCGGCGTGAACAGGTCCGTCGGCCCCCGCGCGCGCATGCCGTCGGTGAAACGCACGGCCTGCCGGAGCGATTCGGCCGTCACCGGCTGCCAGTCCTCAAAACACAGCTCCGGCGTGTCGCTGTAGCGCATCAGGTTGACACGGTCCGCCGTCGTCAGCGTCCGCAGGAATTCCACGATGCCTTCCTTGAAGAAATCCAGCTTGGTGCGCGTGATGCTCTCCGAACAGTCCTGGACCAGCAGGATGTCCTTGGGCAGCACCGGCAGCGCTTCGGTGCCCGCGCGCGAAACCGCCAGCTCGAAATACAGCGCCTCCTCGTCGCTGGCCCGGAAGACACTGACCTCGACTTCCAGCAGACGCTCGATCGGCTCGATATCCGTCACGTCGGCCACCGCTTCGTCCAGCACCTCCCCCTGCTCCCGGAGACGCTCCGCCTCGGTCGGTTCCCCCTGGTTCGCTGCACGGATCATGGCGATGGCCGGGGGCTCGGCCTGCGCCAGCACCGACAGCGGCCGCAGCCCGGCATCGGCCGGGCCGGCCGTGGCCGCCGCGGCCGCAATGGCCTCCGCGCTGGCCGGCAGCGTAATGTCCGGCGCTCCCGCCACCCGCGCCAACACCGGCTCCAGCCGCCGCGGCAACGCCTCCAGTTCCGCCGCGGCCATCCGCTGCTCGATCTGCAGGATCTCCTGCCGGAAATCCTGCGCGGCATAATCCTCCGCCGGCGGCGGCGGCGCCTCGGCCTCGGCGGGCGGCGGCGGCCCCCGCGCGCAGATCCTCCAGCAAACTCTTCTGCAGGGTCTCCACCTCGGCAAACGCCTCCGGATTCTCGGGATGGAACTTCTCCGGCTGCACATAGCGGGGCAGGTCCGGCTGCGGCCGGACCTCCCCCATCACCAGCGGCCGGGGCGCCACCGGCAGCCGGTCCGCCGGCCGGCCCAGCGAAAACATGGGCAGGTCCACCAGCAGCAGGCCATGCAGCGCCAGCGATACCGCCAGCGCCGCCGCGAACAGCGCGGCGCGCACCCAGGGCACGCGCGCCTCGCGTCCGACAGGCATGTAGCCGATCGCGCTCATGGAACCATTATCCCTGCAAGGTCATCAGGAATTCAAGGTTGTTCTTGGTCTTCTTGAGCCGCCCGATCAACAGCTCCATCGCCTCGACCGGCGGAACCCCGTTGAGCGCCTTGCGCAGGATCCACACGCGGCTGAGCTCGTCGGGATGCATCAGCAGCTCTTCCTTGCGCGTGCCGGACTTCTCGATGTTGATCGCCGGGAAGATCCGCTTGTCCACCAGGTAGCGGTCCAGGCAGATCTCCATGTTGCCCGTGCCCTTGAACTCCTCGAAGATCACCTCGTCCATCCGGCTGCCCGTGTCCACCAGCGCCGTGGCGATGATCGTCAGGCTGCCGCCGCCCTCGATGTTGCGCGCCGCGCCGAAGAAGCGCTTGGGCTTGTGCAGCGCATTCGCGTCCACGCCGCCCGAGAGGATCTTGCCGCTGTGCGGCTGCAGCGTGTTGTAGGCCCGCGCCAGCCGCGTGATCGAATCCAGCAGGATCACCACGTGCTTGCCGGCCTCCACCTGCCGCTTGGCCATCTCGATCACGATGTCGGCGATCTGCACGTGGCGCTCCGGCGGCTCGTCGAACGTCGACGCAATCACCTCCGCCTTCGTGTTGCGCTCCATGTCCGTCACTTCCTCGGGTCGCTCGTCGATCAGCAGGATGATCAGCTTCACTTCCGGATTGTTCTCCGAAATGCTGTTGGCCATCATCTGCATCAGCACCGTCTTGCCGGTGCGCGGCGGGGCCACGATCAGCCCGCGCTGCCCCTTGCCGATCGGCGTCAGCAGGTCCATCACCCGCATGTTGATGTTGTTCTCGCTCTTGATCTCCAGCATCAGGCGCTGGTTCGGAAACAGCGGCGTCAGGTTCTCGAACGGGATGATCCCCCGCTGCCCCTCCGGCGGACCGCCGTTGATGCTGATGACCTTCTGCAGCGCGAAAAACCGCTCCTTGTCCTTCGGCGAGCGGATCTCGCCCTCCACGTGGTCGCCCGTGCGCAGCGCGAAACGGCGCACCTGCGACGGCGACACGTAGATGTCGTCCGGGCACGGCAGGTAGTTGTTGTTGGTCGAGCGGATGAACCCGAAGTTGTCGGGCAGCAGCTCCAGGACGCCGCGCACGAACATCGTGCCGTTGCAGCGGGCGTTGGCCTTCAGGATCTCGAAGATCAGCTCGTGCTTCTTGAGCGCGCCGAGGTCCACCAGTTGGTAGCTGTCGGCCAGCTCCTTCAGCTGGGGCACCGTGAGCTGCTGCAGGTCGTTGAGATTCAGCACCCGGGCCATCTTGGCCCGCTCGGCGGCCGCGGCTTCGGCCGCGGCCCGCGCCGCCGCCTGCTGGGCGGCCCGCGCGGCTTCCTCTTCCGGCGTCAGCGGCACCCGCGGCGGACGGTTGTCATGGAAATGCCCCCCCTGCCGGCGATCGCGGTTGCGGTCGAAATGCCGGTCGTGGCGGTTGCCATGCGGATGCGAATAGGGCGGACGGTTTTGCCCACCATAGGGCGCGCCGCCGCCGGCCGGGGCCGGGGCTGGCGAGGCCGGGGCAGGCGCGGGAGCCGCCGGGGCCGCCTCCGGGGAAGGGGCGCCGCTTTCCGCGGCCTTTTCCGGGGCGGAGGAGGCCACCTGGGGCGGGATCACGGCGGGCTTCGGCGGCAGCGCCTCGTTGCCGGGCGAGCTCTCCGCCGGCGACTCGTTCCCCGCCGGGGCGCCCGTGCCGGGCCGGTACTCTTCGCCATCGGAAATCGTCGTGTCCAGCAGCGACGTCGGCAGCGGCATGCTGGTGCGCGTCTGCTTCTCCTCCTCCTGCGGATTCTTGCGGGGGCGGCCGCGGGGGCGGCCGGACCCGGGCTTGCGGGGCGGACGGGGTTTTTCGGGATTCGGGGCCATGTTCATTCTCCTTGTTGAAAGATTCGCTTCCATACCGCCCGGCTCTTCTCTTCCAGTTCGGCCAGGCTGCCGTTGTTGTCGATCACGTGGTCGGCGCGCACGGCTTTTTCGCGCACCGGCCACTGGCTGGCGATTCGCGCCCGCGCCTCTTCGGGCGTCAAGCCACGGCCCGCCAGCCGTTCCAAAATCTTGTCTTCTCCGGATGCCACGCACACCACGGCATCCCAATCCTGCTCCAGGCCCGCCTCGTACAGCAGCGGCACCGCCGCCACGCCGCGGCCGCCCGCGCGCCGAACCTCGTCCGCCCAGCCGCGCATCCGGCAAATCACCGCCGGGTGCAGCAGCGCATTCAGGCGCTCCCGCGCCGCCGGATCGCCGAACACGATCGCGCCCAGCGCCCGGCGGTCCACCCCGCCGTCCGCCGCCCGCACCTGGGGGCCAAACGCGCGCACCACGGCCTCCACGCCCTCGCCGCCCGGGGCCATCAGCCCATGGGCGACCTCGTCGGCGTCCAGCACTTCCGCGCCCCAGCGGCGCCAGAAGCCGGCCACCTCGCTCTTGCCGCAGGCGATGCCGCCCGTCAATGCCACGCAAATGCCTGGTTTCATCACCTTCACCACGCCCGGGCCGGGGCGATGTACGGCGCCTCTTCGGCCAGCCCGTCCTCTTCGCCGGCCCGGAAGCCGGACGCGCGCAACCCCGTGGCCATCCGCAGGACCTCCTGCGCCTCCGCGTTGCCCTCGTCCAGGCGCAACGCATGGGCCGACCGCGCCTCCGCCACGCCCACGTCGCCGTTCTCCAGGGCCGCCCGCGCCTCGCCCGCCAGCGTCCCGGCCATCCGGGCCGCCACCGGGCTGTGCTTCAGCCGGAACACGCGGTACTTCCGGTTGGCGAACTGCGGCGTGAACCACTTCAGTTCCTCGGGCCGCTGCTCGAACAGCCGCGCCGCGGCATTCGTCGCCGGCTCCAAAGCATCAACCATGTAGCGCATCTGCAGCCCCGGCTGGATCGTCGAAAACTCGCCCATCGAGTGCACATACACCGTCGCGCCGTGGGCTTCCATCCAATCCTTGAATTCCTTTTCCTCGCCCCGGAACAGCGCCTCGCCGTACTCCCGCACCCGCGCGCGGATCTCCGGCGACTCGAACTTCGGATGCAGCACCACCGGGCATCCGCCGTAGGTGGCGATGCCCGCGCTGATGCCGAAATTCGCCAGCACCGGCTCCGGCGCCACGAACTTCCGCAGGTGCTCCATCAGGGCGTCCGTTTCCGCCGCATAGACGTTCGGACGGCCCCAGTAAAGCGGCCCGTCCCACTTCGGCGCCCCGGGGGCTTCCACCTCCGGACGGCTCCATTGGATCGGACCCCGCCACGGCTGGCTGGCTTCCAGCACCCAGCCCACGGCCAGCAGCGCCGCGGCCAGTCCCGTCCGGCGGGGCCAGGCCTCCCGCCCTCCGGCGCCCAGGCCCAGCATTCCGCACGCAAACACCGCCACCCACACATGGAACCGGAAAAACAGGATGAAGGCGGCCAATGACGCCAGCAGGTAGAAGAGAAGCGAGGGGAAATCAGCCCGGCCGCGCCCGAAGCGAACCGTGGAGCGCATCAAACCCCAAACCGCCCCCGCCGTCAACACTAAAAGCGCGGGAAACCAGCGCCCCAGCAGGCCCCACGAGGTGGAGTTCAGCGCCGGCACCCACAACATGCGCTGGTCGAAGGTCAGGCGCGCCGGGTCTTCGGGCCGGATGTTGATGAACCGCAGCTTGGCCCAGAGCAGCGACGTGAAATGCCCGTAGGACTGCCCGTAGGCGTGCGCCAGCCCCAGCCCCGCCAGGATCGGAATCAGCGCCAGCACGCCGCGGGTGGCGGCACGCTGCCGCTGCGCCGCCGGCGCCCCCGCCAGCACCGCCCCCCACCCCAGCAGCATCGTCGGCGACAGCAGGAATCCGTGCGACGCCAGGTAGGGATTCCGGAGGCCCGCCGCCAGCAGCACCGCCATCATCGGCACCAGCCCCGTCCACAGCGCCGCGCGATCCATCCGCCCGCGCAGGGCCTCGACCAGGTTCCACGCCATGAACAGCATCAGGTAGAACTGCACCAGGTCCCACGCGCACAGTGCCAGCCCCGCCAGAGCCGCCGCGATCCAGCCGCCCGCCAGGCGCGCCCGCCCGCTCCCGGCGGCATTCCGCGCCCAGGCCCCCGCCGCCAGATGCCCGATCAGCAGCGGCAGCGCGTTGTTCTCGTGCGACAGCTCCTGGCCCGTCGAACGCGCCACCGCGCTGATCGCCACCGCGTAGAACGCCGCCGCGCAGCATCCGCCCGCCGCCCCCCCCCCCC
>CAYODC010000046.1:0-11045 GCA_964402575.1 uncultured Verrucomicrobiota bacterium | reverse complement strand
CATCGAGCCGGTGGTGATGTTTTCGGCGCTGGTGGTGGCGCCGGTGATGGCGGCGATGGCGGGCGGGAGCAACCTGGCGCTGTCGTACGTGGTGGGCGTGCTGGCGATCACGACGGTGTGGACGTTGCACTACTGGGAGCAGACCGGTCGGCCCTATTGGTGGACGGGCTTCCTTTACACGGCGACCTACATGGTGTTTTTCAGCTGGCAGATCTACTGGGCGCTGGCGACGCTCAAGGGCAAGAAATGGGGAACGCGAGGATGAGCGAACCACCCAGGAACCACAGGGAAGACGCGGCGGCGATCCCGCCGGAGCGCCTGGGCGATCCGCAGGCGGACGATCCGACCTTGCCGCCGGGGCCGGGGATGGAGGGGGAGCCTTCCACGCCGATGGATGTCCCGGTGGCGGTGCCGGAGCCGGAACCGGACCCGCTGCACGGCTGGGCGCGGCCGCGGCCGGTGCGCCATGACCGCAACGTCCGCTCGTGGCTGTATTTCCTGGCGGGGATCTGCCTGGTGGTGGCGATGTGGGTGCCGCTGCGGGCGCTCTATCACCGCACGCGCTACAAGCCGTTCACGCCCGGCGTGCGCGATGCGGACACGTTCATCGCGCTGGCGTATGGCGGCATCAGCGCGGGCAAGGTCCAGGGGCCCGACGAGGTGTCGCGCCTGCAGTACGAGGAGCAGATCCGCGCGCTGCGGCAGCACGGGTTCAGTCCGATCGGCCTGTCGGATGTGCGGGCGTTCTACCAGGAGGGAAAGCCGCTGCCGCGCAAGGCCGTGCTGGTGACGATGGAGCAGGGCAAGAAGAGCTCGTATCTGGAGACGCGGGACATCCTGCGGGCCAACCGCTGGCAGACGACGATGTTCGTCCGGGCGGACACCATCCGCGACAAGGATCCCAGCGCGCTGCGCTGGCCGATCCTGCGCGACATGGCCCGGTCGGGCATGTGGGAGATCGGGGCCGAGTCCTTCAACGGCTTCCAGCGCATTCCGACGGGTTCGGAGGGGGAGACGGGGAACTTCTTTTCGTCGCCGCAATGGATTGCGGGCGAGCAGCGGCTGGAGACGCCGGAGGAATTCGCGGCGCGGATCCGGGCGGAGCACCAGTTGGCGATCGACACCTTCCAGGCGGAGATGGGGTTTACGCCGACGGCGTTTGCGTTTCCCTACGGCGATTACGGGCAGTACGATCCGCGGGCGGTGCCGACGCGCGTGGTGAACCTGGCGCAGGTGGGCGAGTTTTACGGCATCGGGTTTTCGATGGGGCCGTTCCTGCTGAACACGCGCCATTCCGATCCGCGGTCCCTGAACCGGCTGCTGGTCAATCCGAACTGGAGCGTGGAGCAGTTCATTTCGATCCTCGAGACGGGCAGCGCACTGCCGCCGTGGAAGATTCGCCAGCCGCTCAGCGGGGAGCGCTGGATGACCGACTGGGGCCTGTTGGAATTTCCCGAGGACGGGAGCCTGTGGGTGAAATCCATTCCGGTTGGCACGAATGCGGGCAGCTTCAAGCCCACGACGGGGGCGCTGGCGTGGATGGTGGGCAGCGACCTGTTTGAAGATTTCGCGGTGCGGCTGCGCTTCCGGGTGATGGACGGGCAGTTCGGCATCCGGCTGCGGGCGCGACCGAGCGGCGAGGAGGGGGTGCGGGTGTTGTTCGACAAGAACGGCAGCGTCTGGGTGAACCAGAAGGTCTATGGCGCGGAGGAGTTCACCCAGGCCACGGCGCACAACCTGGGGGTGTTTCCGGGCAAGGAGCAAACGCTGGACATTTCGCTGCAGGAGCGGACGTTGTTCCTGACGCTGGACGGCAAGATGCTGCTGAAAGAGCCGCTGGATCTGATGGGGGTGTCGCGCCCGGGGCTGCTGGCCTTCGAGGTCTGGGATCCCGAGCCCGGCGTGGCCGCCACGCAGATTCTGTCCCTGGAGCTGCCGCGTCCGCGGCAGGCGCTGAAGAGCTGGCCGGCGGAGGGCAAGATTCCCACGCCGGTGCTGCTGCAGTCGTTGCACGCCGAGGCGCACCGCCTGGCGGCGATCAGTCCGCCGTGGATGGACGCGGTGAAGGCGATTCCGCTGGTGCTGCCGCAGTGGGACGATTCGACGATCCGGACGTTCGCGAAGATGCGCGACATTCCGGTACTGCCGTGCATCACGCTGCGGACGGCGGAGCTGGCGCTGCAGATTCCGGCGGAGCTGCCGGCGGAGGAGGCCCTGGCGATGAATGCCGACGGGATCTACCTGAACTGCCGGCGGGTTTCGAAGACCGACATTCCCTTGATGATTCCGTGGCTGCAGCAGGTCCACCAACGCATAAAGGATCACGACATGAAACTGGCGATACAATTCCCGTCCTCCGTGGAGCGGATGGCCTCGTTTGCGTCCATCGCGGCGTTGTTTTCCGGGGCCATGATTGCGGTGTCGCAGCCCTCGCGGGCGGAAGAGCTGGAGGGGGCGCTGCCGGGCGTGGTGGTGGCGGAGGAGGCGGCGCCGCCGGCGGCGGACATGCACCTGAACCTGTACTACCAGCTGGCGACGCGGGCGCTGCCGGAGGAGGCGCTGTCGCCGCTGGCCCGGCAGGACGCGGCGCGGCGGGGGGGCTATCTGGCCTATCAGGAGGGCGACTACAGCAAGGCCATCGAGCTGTGGACGAAATGGCTGGAGGAGGACCCGCACAGCGCGGAGGCGTTGTCGCTGATCGGCCGGGCGTGGATCCAGAAGGGCGACCTGGAGAAGGGGCTGGAGTACTACACGAAGTGCCTCGAGGCGGGCCCGGGGCAGATCAACATGGTGATCCGGCGCGCCGAGCTGCTGGAGCGGATGGACCGGGCCGACGAAGCCCGCGAGCAGCTCAACCTCTATGCCCGCATTTTTCCGGAGAATCCGGACATTCTGATTGCGCAGGCGCAGTGGCTGAACCGCCAGCACCGGCGGGTGGAGGCGCGCGCGATGGTGCAGACGCTGGTGAACGAGGCGCCGATGAACCTGGCCGCCCGGATCGCCCTGCTGAACCTGCAGGACGATCCGCGCGAGCGCTACAACACGATGCGCGGGATGCTGGAGCTGGGCCGGGCGCCGGATTCCCAGATCCCGTTCGGGCAATCGCTGCTGAGCATGGAGATGCTGACCTTTCCGGAATCCTCGCTGTTCTTCGACTACATCCGGGCCCAATCCGCGCGGGGCCAGAAGACCAAGCAGCGGCAGCTCTACGAGAGTTTCCTGCCGCTGACCAACCGGGTGACGGACGATTTCGTGGCGGGGCGGCTTTCGGACGGATGGATTGCGTCGGGCGGGATTCGCAGCCTGGACCGGGGCCGCTACGAGCTGCGCGCGGCGGTGGACCAGGCCGAGACCTTCCTGCGGCTGCGGAGGTCGGAGCTGCTGCGCGACGCCTATCTCGAGGTGGTGATCGACGAATCGCAGGGGCTGTTCTGGATCTACGCGCGGCGCAGTTCCCGCGCGATGGTCCGGTTCGGTTTCGACCAGGAGGGGTTCATCCACATGCAGGCCTGGCTGAACGGCGAGCTAGTGGCGCACAACTCGCGTCCGTGGATCCGTCCGCCCGGCAGCATGAAGATGCGGTTGGAGCTGTGCGGCGACGGCATGCGCGGGTTCGTCAACGGGCTGGAGATATTCGACGCGCCGGTGGAGATCCCCGCCGAAGTGGCCTACGGCTGGTGGGGGATCGCCCCGTTTGCGTTCGAGCTGGGCGTGGCGCGGGCGCGGATCATCCGGATGGATTGCGAACCGAAGCCGACCAGCCTGGTGTTCGTGCCGCCCGGGGTTCCGTCGGAGCAGGCGGCGGCGCTGCGGCCTTACGTGGGGACCATTTCGGCGCTGGCGCCGGCGTGGTTCTTCCAGAATCCGGATGGCACGCTGCCGGCCGACCTGCCGGTGGACTCGGACATCCTGCGGATGTTCGCGGCGTTCCACCGGATTCGCCTGCTGCCGGTCATCGACCTGTCCTACAACGGCGATGTCGATCCGGCGCTGGTGGTGGAGTTGATCCAGCGCCACCAGTTGACGGGGGTGATTCTGAAGCGGCGCATGCGCCCGGGGAAACCGTGGCTGGAGGCGTTGAAAACGGCGCTGGAGGAGCATCCGGCCAACGTGATCGTGGTGCAGACCGAGGCGGCGCTGTGGAACACGCCCGGCGCGGGCGAGGAGAATGCCGACCAGGTGGTACGGCCGTCGGCGGGCGATTTCCTGCTGCCCAAGCCCGGGGACACCCTGTACGTGCGGGAAATGCCCATTGGCAGCGTGTTGATTCCGCCGTTGCGCGAGGATTGGCAGGTGAGCCTGCGCCTGCCGGAGGATCCGGCGGATGATGGCGGGGGCGACCGCACGGAGCCGCGCCTGTATTTGCTGGGCACGGATGGCAAGCTGTCCTTGCCGCCCCCGCTCTAGGCGGATTCCACGGAGGCGACGCCATGCTGTTTCCCACCACTGTTTTCGCCGTGTTCTTCTTCCTGGTGTTCAATCTGCACTGGGCCTTGGCGGGGGTGCCGCGGGTTCGCAAGGGGTTTCTGCTGCTGGCGAGCCTGTTTTTCTACGGGTTCTGGAGCTGGAAGTTCGCGCTGATGCTGCTGGGGTCGGCGCTGGTCAACCATGCCGCGGCGCGGTGCATGGAGCACTATTCGGCCACCGGCGCGGAGCGGTCGCGCCGCCGGCTGCTGGTGGGGACGGTGGGGCTCAACCTGGGGCTCCTGGGTTTCTTCAAATACACGGGGTTTTTCTTTGCCGACGCGTTGTTCCCGCTGCTGCGGCCGCTGTGCGTGTGGCTGGGGCCGGCCGCGGTGGCCTGGCTGGTGCAGGTGCAGGAGGCGGTTTTTCCGTGGCTGTCGCGGATCGTGTTGCCGGTGGGCATATCGTTCTTCACGTTCCAGGCGCTGAGCTACGTGGTGGACGTGTATCGGCGCCGGGTGGCGCCGGCGCGATCCTGGATCGACTTCGCGAACTACCTGGCGTTTTTCCCGCAGCTGGTGGCGGGGCCGATCGTGCGGGCGGCGGACCTGGTGCCGCAGATGGAGTCGATGCCGGGGCGCGGGACGCCGATCGAGGCGGGCCGGGCGATGTTCCTGATCCTGGTGGGGTTGTTCAAGAAGACGGTGGTGGCCAACTGGCTGGCGTCGCGCCTGGCGGATCCGGTCTTCGCCTGGCCGGAGATCTACAGCGGGCCGGACATCCTGATGTCGGTCTATGCCTACGCGGTGCAGATCTATTGCGACTTCTCGGCGTATTCGGACATCGCGATCGGGACGGCGCTGCTGATGGGGTTCCATTTCCCGGACAACTTCAACGCGCCGTACTTCGGGACGACGCTGCAGGACTTCTGGCGGCGCTGGCACATTTCGCTGTCGTCGTGGCTGCGCGACTACCTGTACATCCCGCTGGGCGGTTCGCGGCGGGGCGAGCGGCGGACGTATCTCAACCTGTTCCTCACGTTTCTGCTGGGGGGGATGTGGCATGGCGCGGCGTGGACGTTCATTCTCTGGGGCGCGTTCCACGGGTTGTACCTGTCGATCGAGCGCAAGGTGCGCGGGGGGCTGGGCATTCCGGAGAAAAACGCTCCGCCCGCGGCCTGGCCGGTGGCGCTGCTGGGGCGGATCTGGATTTTCCACGTGGTGTGCTTCTCGTGGCTGCTGTTCCGCGGCGGCAACGTGGAGACGGTGGCGGCGATGCTGAAGGGCCTGGCCGATTGGCGGTCGGCGGTGCCGGCGGTGACCTTGTGGGGGGCGTTGCCGATGGCGATGGTGGCCATCGGATTCGGCACGCAGTTCTTCGATGGCGGCCGGATGTGGCGGCTGGCCCGGCGGTTGTCGGGCTGGCCCGCGTGGGCGCTGGGCGCGGCGGCGGCGGCGGTGCTGACGGTGATTCTCGCGCTGGGGCCGGAAGGTGTCGCCCCCTTCATCTATTTCCAATTCTAGCCGGAGCCGGGAGGAGCCATGAACGAGAGAAACGAGCCGCCCCGCAGCGGGATGACGCTGAAAAAGGCCTGGTGCGGGATCTGGGTTTTCTACCTGCTGGCGCTGGCGCTGAATGCGGCTTCGCTGCACCGCAACAACGAGCACATGCCCTACGGACCGGTGCGCTCGTTCTGGGTGGCGGTCAGTGCGCCGATTCGCGCGGCGGCGGTGGCGCTGGGGGCCGACCGTCCGCGGGAGGGAGTGGCCCGGACGGTGGGGAAGGCGCTCAACGAGTAGCGGGTTTTCAATTTGTTTGTAATCGGGGGGGACCCCCCCTAGAATGAGGACTATGAACACTACAGCACACAATCAGAAAAACGCCGTATGGGCGAAGGGGTGGGCAAGGGCGATGGCGCTGGGCGTGTTGTGCCTGGCATGGGGGACGCAGGCGGGGGCGGCGGGGGCCGGGTCGCCGGTATTGATGATTGGGGATTCCATGATGCGCCTGCCGGGGCCGTCGATGGAGCGCGAGCTGGCGCGGCTGCCGGACGGGATCGTGGCATCGTCGTTTGCGGGCATTGGCACGGGCCTGGCCCGGCTGGATGCCTTTGACTGGCTGGCGAAGATCGACGAGCTGTGCGCGGAGCGGAAGCCCCGAGTCGCGGTGGTGGCGCTGGGCGCCAACGACCGCCAGCCGATCCAATTGGCGGGGGGCGCGGGCATTGTGCAGCCGGGGACGCCCGAATGGGAGGCGGAATATTCGCGCCGGATCGGGCAGGCCATGGACCGGCTGCAGGCGGGCGGCTGCGAGCGGATCATCTGGCTGCTGCTGCCGCCGATGCGCGACTCCGTCGTGGACACCTTTGCCAGGCGCATCAACGAGCTGGTGGTGGCGGAAGCCGCGACGCGGCCGGCGGTGAAGCCGCATGATTTCAGCAAGCTGTTTGCCGACCGGCGCACGGGCGGCTATACCGAGCGGGTGATGGATCCGAACACCGCCGAATCCATTCCAGTGCGCGAGCGCGACGGCATCCATCTTTCCCCCGATGGCGCGCGGATGCTGGCGCTGGCGCTGGTGAAGGAATATTGGCAATGACGATAGGCGGCTTCCGGATCGCGCGTGATCGCCGGCCCGTCCGGGAGCGCCCCGCATGAATCGGGCGGCGGCGTGGATCCTGGCCGGGCTGATGTGGCCGTGGGGGGCGGCGGCGGAGGACTGGAATGCCCTGCCCTCCGCCACGAACGCCACGGAGCGGGCTCTGGAGCAGTTGATTCTCGACACCCGGCCGGGCGAGGGGGAGCGGGCGCCTTTCATTCTCCAAGACGGGCCTGCGGACCCCCGTCCGCCGGCGGTGGTGGACGACGAGCTGGAGCAGGCGATCGTCCTGATGCAGGAAAAGGACTATGCCGCGGCCGTTCCGCTGCTCGAGCGATCGCTGAAGTTCAAGCCGACCGTGGAGCCGATTTGGGAGGCCCTCGGCTGGAGTTATTATCACACGGGCCGGTCGGAAGAGGCGGAGCGGCTTTGGCAGCAGTACCTCAATCTCCGCCCTGAATCGCCGAAGGCCTACAGTCTGCTGGCGCAGTTGGCGCTGCTGCGCAACGACTGGCGGGCGGGGGACCGCTATTTGGAGGGCTCCCTGAAGCAGGATCCCAAGAGTTTCGACATCCGCTACTGGTACGCCCAGAACCTGTTCCGCCTGGGGCGGCTGGAGCCGGCGGTGAAGATCTTCGAAACGCTGGTGGAGGAGGACCCGTACCGCTACGACGTGAAGCTCGACCTGGCGCGCATCTACACGCTGGTGCAGCGCTACGAGGATTCGCTCGACCTGTGGACGGAGATCGTCGAGGAGATTCCGGGCAACCTGGATTTCCGGACGGATTTCGCGCGCGCGCTGATGCTGGTGGGCAGCCTGGACGAGGCCGACGAGCAGGCGCGGCGGGTGCTGGCGGAGGATCCTTCGCGCTGGACCGCGATGAACATCCGCGCGGACGTGGCGGAGATCGCGCAGGATTCGGAGGCGATGCTGGAGTCGTTGAAGCAGTTGATCGAGGACGCGGATGACGACCTGGTGCGCGCCCGCCTGCGGATCCGCCTGGGATCGCGGCTGGTGGTGCTGGGGCGGAAGGATCCGTCGCGCTGGCCGCTGACGATGGCGCTGGAGCAGTACGAGGCGGCGCTCGAAGTGGTGAAGACCTCGGTGCCGTGGTGGACGCAATACGCCCAGATCGCGATCATGGCCCACCAGTTCGAAAAGGCGGAAGAGGTGTGCGAGAAGATCCTGACGGAATTCAATCCGCACAACCACCCGGCGTTGAAGATGCGCTACGAGATCGCGATGATGCGCAAGGACTTCAACGCGGCGGAAAAGGCCCTCAACGAGGTCTATGAGTCCTACCAGCCGGACAATCCCTATCGGGAGCTCGACCTGGCGCGGCTGGAGATCCAGCGCGGCCGCTACCAGAACGCGATGGATGCGCTGGACCGGCTGGAGGAGGCCGGCAACCATTCGGTGTTCACGCTGCTGTACCACGGCTTGACGGAAAGCGAATGGATGGCGCTGACCTCCACCCGGCGGCTCTACGAACATCTGGTCGCGTTGCAGAATGCCGGCTTTCGCTTCATCGCGCCGTCGGACATTCCCTCGTTTCTCGAGAGCGGCAAGCGCCGCCTGCCGCAGGTGGGGCCGAAGCCCTGGCTGGCGCGGCTGGTGGAAAGCGTCCATTACGCCTTCACGGGGGTGCGTTCCACGCCTTTGGCGGAGGATGTCCGGCCGGCCAAGGTGGCGGCGGTGACCTTCGACGACGGGTTGCGCACGTCCTACCAGCTCGGCACGCCGATCGCGGAGGAACTGGGCATCACCTTCGGCATGGCCGTCATCACCAGCCTGGAGGAGCTCAACGCGCCGATCTATGCCGCGTGGGAGGAGATCAAGGCCGCCCAGGACACCGGGGTCTGGGAGAACTACAGCCATCTGATGTATGCCAACACCGACCAGCCGACCGGGCCCGAGCCCGAGCCGAAGGTGTACAACCTGGTCAACCGGATCTGGAAGCCCGAACGCAACCGGCTGGAGACCCTCCGCGAATGGAGTGCGCGCATCCGGCGGGACTTCGAGCAGAGCCGGGCCCTGCTGGAGAAGCACCTGGAGCTGCCGCCGGGGTCGCCGCTGCCGGTGGCGTATCCGTACAGCGAAATCGGCCAGTTGGAGGGCAGCAACGTGGCCAAGCTGATCAATCCGATCCGGGCGGTGCTGAACGAGGCCGCGCGCATGTACCAGATGGGCATGGTGGTCGACGGCATGGGCTACACGTGTCCGGGCGACAACATCCTGATGGTGCGCCGCTACGAGCCGGGCTGGGACGAGGACGCGGAGGAAGTGGTGGAGAACGCGCTGTCGACGCATCCCGTTTTCGCGGCCCGGCGGCTGCGGGCGGAGATCGCGACGCTGCTGGACATGCCGTATCTGGCGGAGAAGCAGATCGAGCTGCTGCGGCGCGACGGCTATCCCGACCGGCTGTTGCGGGAGCTGATCAACTTCACCCAGAACCGCATTCCCACCGCCGCGCCCAGCACCGGGCTCGACAAGGCCGACCGCTCGGGCACCAGCCGGCGGCGCCTGCGGCCGTCCAATCTCTATTTGTCCGCCGCCTACACCGAGAACCAGTCCAACGAGCAGATTCTGCAGCAGATGTTCGACATCCGGGGGGGCATGAACCTGAACCAGTATCTCGGCGTGGAGGCCGCCTACCGTTCGGGCACCATCGACCAGACGGTCACGACCAATACGTGGTTCGAGGTGGCCCGCAGCGAGACCGCCAGCAGCACCGAGGTCCGCACCGAGACGACCGATGGCGAGACCACGACCAGCACGATCGTCAGCGAGACCACCACCACCCGCAATGTCCAGACCAACCGCATCGACAAATACGAGTATTCCGCGGACATCCAGGAGATCCGGGCGTCGTTGACCCTGCGCATCAACGACCACGCCACCCTGTTGGCGAATGCCGGCCAGAAGACCCTCAAGCTCAAGCCCGGGCATGACCAGGCGGGGTCTTCCGAGTCGGAGATCGTGGGCACGCTGACCATGGCCTGGCGTCCCTTCCACGCCTTGCAGGTGATCACGTCGGTCGATCACGACCTGATCCCGTCGGCCCGCCGCAAAATCGCCTACGAATCGTTCTATGTCAACGCGATCTGGAAGGTGAACGATTCGTGGGAACTCACCGGCGACGCCCGCTATTGGAGCCTGGAGGACAACAACGCGCTGGCCATGATGGCGCTGTCGTCCATGTGGAAGGTGTTCGAGCGCCAGGGGATCTGGGCGGGTCTGGAATCCTCGGTCTATTCGATGGACGAGGATAACGTCTATTATTGGTCCCCCTATTGGGACACGCGCTACAACGGCGTGGTGCGCATCCGGCGGTCGTATCAGGACTACTTCTTCCAGTTCGATGCGCGGCTGGGGCGCCAGAAGGAGAAGGCCCGTCCCGAGATCATCAACGAGTGGCTCAACCTCCAGGCGCAGGCGGAGAAGGATGGAAACTGGTCGGCGGGTTCCTATCCCGAGATGGACTGGGACACGTTCTTCGGGTTTGGCGGCAGCTACCGCCAGCGGATCTGGCGCCATCTCGACCTGATCGGCAACATCTCCGTCAATTTCCTCCGGAACTACTCGGAGCACAACTACACCGCCGGGCTTCAGTATAATTTCTAAGCAGGCTCCGGATTGCCGAGGGCGGCGGGGGGCGGGCGTTGTGAACAACCCGACGCGGGCCTCGTCCGGCGGAGGGAGGGATTAGGAAACGGCGGGGGACGATGGCGGGTCCGACGCGATGGGCTCGGGCCAGAAGGGATCGAAGATGAACCACTGGCAGGGATCGCGGGCGATGGTGTCTTCCATGACGGCGGCGATCCGCGCCTGGATGGCTTCTTCGCTGCCGGCCTGGGCCGGATCGATGGGCGGGAGGATGCGCAGGATGAAGGTATCGTCGGGGGCGCGGGTGGCGAAGCCCATGTAGATGGGCAGGCCGGTGCGGTGGGAGAACCAGGCGGCCCCGCGGGGCAGCGAGGTTTCGCGTCCGAAGAAGTTCCACGGCCGGCCGTTGCCGGTGAAGTCGCGGTCGCCGACGAGG
>CAYODC010000045.1:0-11086 GCA_964402575.1 uncultured Verrucomicrobiota bacterium | reverse complement strand
AAGGCGTTGCTCCGTACGTCGCACAAAGTGCGCCGTCCGGAGAACGCTGACGTTCTTGCGATTTCACCCGCACCCGCGGCGGCGGCGGGATCGCATCTGGCTGCGCCAATGCCTCGCCAAGAATCCAGCCGCTCAGCACCGCCACGGAAATCAACAGCCGGCCAACCCAGGCTTTCATTCTACTGCTCTCCATATTTCTGGGATTCATCGTAGTATTTATAACCGTTCCGGTCGTTCCACAGCTCGCTTTCGATCTTGTGGCTCTCTTCAATCAGCGGCTCCATCTGTTCGCTTTGCCGGTCGTACTCATCCTGGGTGATGTCGCCCAGTTCCAATGCATCTTGCAGCTTCAATTGAATAAGCTGGATCTCATGCTTCCGGGCCCGCTTCGCCTCCACCCATTCCTCATGCTTGCGCTTACCCTCGGCCACCTGATCGGAAAAGGTTGCCCAGACGCCCGGCGGGAGGATGGCATGCAGTTCCAACGGCCCTTTATCGTAGCGAACCGTGCAGGCCAACGAATAGCTCTGTCCGGGCTTGCCGCAAAACGCGCCGTTCGTGTCTATCATTAGCGCGATGGGGGGATAAAGAGTCACTGTGTTTGTAGATGGCAGCGATGTGGTTGGTATTCCTTCCATTGTATTTGTGAACACAACCGTCATCTTCAACCCACCCAGGGGGTAACGGATCAACTCGTGTATAAATGCAGGCCAATAGGTAGGCATGGACGCATAGCCCCTTGTCCAGCGCAGGTCTTCCGGCATGGTGACTTCGTATTTTCCCGGAGCCCCTTTTATCATATTGGTGAATACAACTGTGAGTTTCAAATCGCCGACAGGAAATGAACCGGGCGGCAATTCCTCGACCCGCAGAATTTGGCCCTCCCCGATCAGATCGGAACTCCGGTACAGGGCATATGCGTTGAAACCGATTTTTCGCCACCACATCCTCTCCGGATGCGGCAATTCCCCATAAGCGGATAGGACGGTGAACACACCCAATATCGCCAGCAACCATTTCCGGTTTTTCATGACTACTCCTTGCAGGGCTCTTGCTTCACGTTGTCATCGTTCCACGTTGGCTTTATATAGCTTTTATCTGTTTTGGGGTCGTATTTCCCGCACTTTCTTTTATCGGTTTCGCACGGGGTTTCGCCGGGTAGTTTCTCTCCGGTAAAATAATTGCACGGCCTGTCCTGCCCGGCAAACATGTTGTGGTTCATTTCGTATTCCAGCACAGGGCTGCGTCAGGAAAGGTGTTTTCAGAACCGTCCGGCTCGGCAGGGATGCCTCGCCCTACCCTTTCCGAGAAAGGGCGGGTTGGGTAGGGCGAATCGTCCCCGATAAGCCGCTTTCTTGACGCCGCCCTGGATTCCAGCAACTGTTCCCAAAGGGCTTTCGCTTCATCCATGTTGAACTTCCTTCACCTCGCAGTCCCCGCCGTCTGCTTTCTTCAGCTTGGCCATGCCATCCTTTGACTTGCTTATAGTGTCCATTTCAATCACACACACGTACACCACCGGGCCGGACCACTTGTATTCCCAGCATGGCGTGCTGTCGCCCGGCGAGGGTTCCTGGATATTGGGCGGCGGGTCGCCGCAGGGCGGTTGAACCGAAATCCCGCCGGAAACTAAGGCCAGGTTGTCTTCAGATTCTTCCAGTTCACCCGGATATGATTCTGGGCGGTCCATTCATCCAATTCCTTGCGAAGCGCAATGTTTCGCTTCCGGGGTTCCTGGCTCATAGCCTCCGCCTCCGCCTCGGTGATGTCCGTGCGGCTCCATATGGCCCGAAACTCTTCTTTCAAAGCCCGGAGCTCCTGTTTCTTCACCTTCACGTAAGGCTCATATTCCGCCTGCTCCTTCTGTACTCCCTGCTGGAATGCCCCCCCCATTGGCTTCCCGGAAGAACCCAAAGCTGACTCTGCGGGTTGGCCCACCCCTACTCCTTCCCCAGCACCAGATCCGCATTGTTCGGATCAAACACCGCCCGCCGCATCTCCGGCGTGAACTGCCGATGGAACTCCTCCTCGGTCATCTCCCCCGCACGAACTTGCTTCTCCGCGTTCAGGTAGGCTTGCTGCATCGGATTCATCTGCAGCCGGAACGACGACCTCTTCACCCCGATCGTGTCATCCCGCCCCGTCAGCGCCACCCGTTCCGCTATCGCCGACACCTCCGCGAAATCATGCCGGTTCAACACCTTGGCCACCAACCAATAGCCGTCGGCGTGGCGAGTTAGGGCCAAACACGTTACTCTCCCAACTTTCACCTTCTGCAACAACAAATCATCCCATCTTCTGGGGCCCCGCGTAATCTCATATGCCGGAAGTAGAATCCTTTGGTTTTCATTCTGATACGCAATATGGACAGAGTCCAGGATCGGTCCAAGAATCCAATAGCCCCACTTTCTCCAGGCATCGCCAATGATGAGCGCGTCCTCCGTTTGCTCATACGTCGCATCTAAGAAGGCATAACGGATGGCCTTGTTTGTTTCGATGCCGTCCACCTGGACTTTCGCAAATGCATCATATTGACGAAACAACTCCTGCGATACTACCCGTACCCGAGGCGGCGGAAACACCGCGGGTGCCTGCGCGAAAACCATACCGCCACCCCACTCACGAATCACAGCCGATGAAAACAACAAAACCCCGGATAGAACCAGTATTCTATTCCTCTTCATCGCCCAGTACCTCGTCATAATATTGATGACCAGATCGATCGAGCCACAGTTTCGTTTCGATCTCCTGGCTTTCTTCAATCAAAGGTTCCAGCTCCTTATGTTTTTCGTCATATTCCGCTTGAGAAATATCCCCCAGTTCAAGAGCATCTTTCAGCTTCAACTGATGAATATCAATTTCGAGCCTTCGCGCCTTTTGTGCCGCCACCCATTCTTCATGCTTGATCCGACCCTCCTCCACCTGGGCGCCGAAATCGCTCCATTCTTCCGGAGGAATAATAGCATGAATTTCCCATTTTTTATTACTTAACCGTTGAGCAATGGACAGCGCAACAGGCTGTTTCGGTCTCCCTTTATAACGTTTCTCTGAATCAAGCAGATAATATAGCGATGGATAATCATTAGCGTCCCGCATGTCAAAGGGCATCATCACTTCATACAGCCCCACTTCACCTTTGATTGTATTGGTGAAGACAACGAGTAGCATCAAATTCGGCAATGTCGATAAGGATGGCGGTTGTTCCATCACAGATTCAACATAGCCCTGGCCAATTACAGCATCATTTCGATACAGATCATAGGGGGGTACGTTCATTAATTCCCACCACTCCCTCCACGGAGGCCCCATCCCACGGCACGTTATTGAATACACTATCATAAAGAACACGAATATCATCCGCTTGCCGATCATGCTCTTCATTCCATTGGCTCCAGGAAGGTCTCGTTATAGTATTTGTAGCCGGCCCGGTCGTTCCATAGCTCAATGTGGATGTTCCGGTCTTCTTCCCGCAGCGGTTCCAACTCGGCACTCTGCCGGTCGTACTCATCCTGGGTGATGTCGCCCAGTTCCAATGCATCTTGCAGCTTCAATTGAATAAGCTGGATCTCATGCTGCCGGGCCCGCTTCGCCTCCTCCCATTCCTCATGCTTGCGCTTACCCTCGGCCACCTGCTCTGGAAAGATCGCCCAGATTTCAGGCGGCAGAATGGCGTGTAGTTCGATGTATTCTCCTCGCCCCTCGCAGGCCATGGCATAGCTCTGCCCTACTTCGCCGCAGTAGAGGCCGTTCGTATCGATGATTTGCTGGATCGGAGGGTAGATGGAGGAGGAAATGGTATAGGGCAACATCGATTCCGGGATGCTTTCAACGACACCCGTCACCACAATTGTTAGCCTCACCCCTCCCAAGGGAAACGGAATCTGTTCGACCTTCGCCGGCACGGAATCGGGCAAATCCACAAAGCTCCTGTTTCCGCGCAAGGTTGCGGGCAGGATAATCGCATACTCCCCCGGCTCCCCTTTCAACATGTTGGTGAACAGGACATGAAGCTTCAGGTCTCCCAGTGAGCCGTTATTGGGGAACCGCTCTTCCACCGCCAAGATCTGTCCGTCCCCGATTAGGTCGCAACTGCGATACAGGGAAAAGGCGTCATAGTCGATTTTTTGCCACCATTGTCGCTTCGGAGACAGCTCTGCCAACGATTGTGTCACAACCAAAGTAATTAGAGTAATGAGTAGAGTGGATTTAATCATGACAACCATCCCCCCGCATGCTGCAGATTTACTGTTGTTCGTCTATGTCGATTGGCCATGTCTGTTCCAGAGTGTCCCAATCCACAATTGGAAGAAAATACCTGGAAGCCTTTTCCATGACTCGATCATAGATTTCACTTCGTCTCTCCTCGATTTTCTCGATCATTGCCAATTGCTCTTCTTCTCCGATGTCATCCAGATCCCATGTGCGGTCAATCTCATCCTGGAGCTTACGATATTCCTCTTTGTTGCTCCTAATAAATGACTCATTTTCATATCGTTCTGCATTCACGCTCGCCTTGAATGCCCCCCACTTGTCCATCGTCACTACATAGTCCACCATGCGTCCCCCATCAATCTCGTTTGAAATACAAATGATGCCGTATGTTTCCTTTAACGTCCATTGCCAGGGCTTCAATTGTTTGGTGCGATTCCATTCATCGATATCAAAATTCATATTCGACGGATCTCGCATCGTATCCGGTATTGTGACGACATAATCGCCGGACACCCCTTTCAGCATATTTGAAAAATGAAAGGCCGCCACCACCCCATTTTCATTCGTGTGAGCCATATCCAGGCTAACTAACGTAGCTTCTCCGATCATATCGACGCCTATATATCGGCATCGCTGCCATTCGGTTAAACCACTTTTCATAATCCAGGGCAAAGGTCCGCTCCATTCGCCGTATCCATATGCCGACACCATCATCACTACGATCCATATTAATTTTTTCACATTATCTCCTTAGGCATGTTCACCAATCACCACACCTGTATTTTCTTGAGTACTTTTCCCCTCCACAACCAGTTTCGATATATTTGTCGTACGATTCATGATAGCAGTGATACTTGTTTTTCCAGTAGCGTTTTCTCCATTCATCCTTAATCTTTGTTCTTAGATCACGGATCGCCTTCTTGCATTCACCAGGAGTTGTGTACAGAATTTGAATTGCAGGAATAACATAATCGTCATTGATATCATCAATATTTTCACGATGCTTGTCACAATGATGCTTCTCATGATCTACTGTCCTTTCTATTTCGGCAGTGGTTCGGGGAACTAGTGTGCCTATCTGTTGAGAACAATCCGGAGAGATCACTTTATTGTTTGTGCGGTACCACCCTTCTTTTAGTTCCAAATATGCCCCCCCTGTGATTCGCCATTTTTCGCATTCTCCACCTTGATCACATACTTGCAAAGGCCTAAGCGTATCTTTGAGTTCTGGTTCGGGCACTTTTCCAAAGCCCTCATCACTATACTCGATCGGTATTAGTTCTGGGCAACTCTTTGTCTCAGGAACATCCTTATATATCCGATATACGCAAACATCCACTATCGGCCCTTGAATGCTGAAATTGGACGGACACTTGATCAACGAATCCATTCCTAGATCATAATGCCAAGTCACCTTTACCGAACACTCACCTGCGCGCTGCCCTGTTATGTCGAATACTGCATCACCGTTTCCTGAGCGTGGTTCGACTGTAACCACAGGCCTTACGATTGCCCTTGAAAGCGATGATGCATATTCTATTTCATTGGTCCACCAAGCCAACCCGGTTGGTTCAATCGGCGTCACATCCGGATCGCCGCAATCGGGATTGTCGGGACCGTTGGTTATTGCACCCGGTTTAACAGTCCAAGTCGGCATGGCAAATGTGAAGTTAGCCGACTCTCCAATTCGCAAACAAGCACATCCTGTACCCTCACCGCCTTCGCTCGACACGGATGGGCAGTTCGTCACACGAACACACTCAAACAGCTTCACCCATCCGTCGGACCACTTGTATTCCCAGCATGGCGTGCTGTCGCCCGGCGAGGGTTCCTGGATATTGGGCGTCGGTTCGCCGCAGGGCGGTTGGATCGGAATGCCGCCGGGAGGACCGGGTGTCCAACTGCCCTGTGCCCGGATTTCCTGGTTGAACCCGGCCAGGCTCACGATCATGATTCCCACCAGTACGGCATTTCTCATCTTCACGACCTCCTCAAGACTGTCTGTCTATTCCGCCTTTTGCGAGGCTTTCTTTCTCAACTCCACAAAGTCGGCCGCCGCGGCCTGTACCACCCACCGGTCGCTGGTCCGTAAGCTCATCTCCTCATTGTAGGCCAGGGCGTTCAGGGTCAGGTTGGCGCTTCCAAGCCAGACGGTTTCGTTATCCACCAGCACGACTTTCTTGTGCTGCACCTTGTATTCCTGCAGAAACAGCACCTGAATGGCGGATTGGGCCAGGCTTTCACCGAAATTCTTCACCATGTTCTTGACCCGCGGATTTGTGCCGGATCCGAACTCAAGCAGGATCACCACCTCGACACCCGCTGCCGCTTTTTCGCGCAGCGTATTGAAAAATGCCCCGGTCATCTGCGACGCCGTGTCCCCCTGCATGTTGTAGGCCAGCACATGAATGGATTTCTTTGCCCGCGCCACACCCGCCACCAGATCCAGGCCAAAGGCAGGGGTGGGAAGGAAAACCACTTGAGATGGATCCCTCAGCCGCCCCCAAGAACGAACCTTGTCCAGTTCGGCAAAGGCCGCGCCTCTGGCGGGATCGGCCCAGTCCACCAAGGCCACTTGATCCTTGGGCACGACTTTCATGCGACCGCTTGTATCGATGAATGAATAACCCTGCCGGGTCTCGGCCACCAATCGGCCCTCGATCCAGGTATTATCCTCGCGCAGCATGATCCGATCCGGCCGTGTTTGCGCCTCTGCCCCAAACGGCAACAGCGCCGCACATAGCAAACCAATCCGGACGCAACGGAGTTCATCCCTCCAACTCAATCCGAACGTGATCGGACTCACGGCTCTATCCCCCACTCTTCCAAAAGATCGTCCTTTTCGCCTGATTTCACCCGGCTCAGCACTCGGATGCGATCGCGTTCGGCCTCCCACAGTTCCCGGTTCCGCATGTCGCTGATCACGGGAAGGTCCAGGATCACTTCCGCCATGCGGACATCCGGTTGTTCCAGCACCACCAACGCGCTGCTTTCATAGACGCGCTTTCCGGAAAGACTGCCTTCCGACCAGTTGTGCGAGCCCAGCAGGATTTTGGACTGGTCCGCGACCATCAGCTTGGCATGCAGCTGAATCGTGGGATGCGAAAGCCGGACATCCAATCCTTCCCGGCGCAACCGTTCCGCCCAGTTGGAATGGTGCTCATTCAACCGGTCGGTTGCTTCATCCGGCGTATGCAAAACCAAATAGACATAGACCCCGCGTCGTGTCGCCTGAACCAATGCCTTGACCACCTGCTCCTGGCAAGGGGCCTCGCTTTTCTGTTCGGAGAATACATAGATGGTCCCAATCAGGCTTTGCTTCGCCGTCTGGATCAGACACAACAGGGCCGGCAGGTATTCTTCGTCCCGCAGATACTTCACCCGCGCGGGCATTTCCAATGCCCCCAGATTGCGCCGTGTGGGCGGGGTGTAATCCGTCCGCGGCCCCGTCGGAGGCAAAGGAAGCGCGGTCTCCATTCCCTCGGCCCTCTCCGCCACGCCCGCCACGGGCTCCCAGGGGGTGCAAAACGGTTCGGCCATGTCCAGGAATCGCCGATAGGCATGGGCCATGGAGGGCGAATCGAAGCAAAGCAGATCTTCCACATTGCGATGCAATGCCCCGGCCGTCCAATTGGCCGAGCCGGTCCATACGTAACGGTTGTCCACCACCAGGGCCTTCAGATGAAGATTTTCCCGATCCGCCCCGAAAACCCTCACCTTGCAACCGGCTTCCACCAGTTGTTTCAGATATCCGCTGGCGGCGGGTTCGGTCATGCCGTGATCGACCAGTATCCGAACCGGACAGCTCTTGGCCTTTGCCGCCACCGCATCCGCCATTTCCGGGTCCGTCAAGAGATACATGCCGATATCCAATTGCGATTCGGCATCCTTGATTTGCGATTTCAACAATCGCAGTCCCTCTTCATCCGGCATGAAAAAGGAGTATACCTTACGGCAATCTCCGATTCGCTCAACACGCGGTGCGGTTAATTCTCCCCGTTTCGGTGATGTCCGCGAAATATCATTTTTCGTCGACTTCGTGAAGTTGTTATCCTTCCCATCAGAATACGTCAGCACCACTTCGCTGGTGTCCGCCACCGCATCGTATTCTTTCAGATAGGCGCAGGCCAATTCCGGCGACCGGACCAATACCGTATCTTCCAGGTTGGCCTCGAATGCCTGACGGGTCCAGTTCGCCGCACCGGTAATGACCGTTTCGCCATCCACCACAAGATTTTTCATGTGCATGCGGGCATTCTTAACGTGCGGATCCATGACCAGCACTTCAATCCCGGCATTTGCCAGCCGCTCCAGAACCGGACGCTGTGCGGGGGCATTCATGGTGGCATCCGTTATTACACGAACAGTCAACTTTCGGTGCATGGACGCTTCGCACAACTCCGCCAGCAGCACATCGTGCCCCAGCAGGAAAACGGCAACGTCGATCCGCGTTCTGGCGCTTCGAATGGCCGACACCAATTGTTCGAGCGTATCCCCCCGGGGCGCAAAGGACACCTGCAGATCCGTAACAGGATATTCCCCCGCAAAAGCCGTTGATACCTGCGTAGTCACATGGAGTGACCACGTCGAAACAAGCACACCCGCCCAATAAACTAAAAGCTTATGCTTTCGGGGGGGGGGGGGGGGGGGGCATGAAACAGCCTGATATGCTTCTCTCGAACTTCGATGCTCGCTGTCACAACTTAAAATAATCTGGATTTTACAGAATTTGTCAATTCGATTGACATATCATAATGTGATTTTAACTTCCCGCTTTATCACTGGACTTTTCATGCCATTCATTACCTCCCTTGTTAACATTGAATGAACCGCTTCGTGCGTGTGTCGCAGACCGTTCTTCCGTTCAGGTCTGCTTCAATCTGCCTTGAACCCTGTGGTTTCCTCCTTTCCCTTTCGACTGTTTCTCCGCTATGATGTTCTCTTTATGAAACACAGCCACTCCACCAGTTAACGAACGGTCTACCATGCTGCGTCGCCTCAACGGATAGCTCCCCGGCACCTACAAGGGCGCCTCTGTCCTCGCCCTCCTCTGGACCCTTCATTTCCACGCCTCCGCCAGCCGCAACGACAACGCCGTCATCATCCGCTACATGGCCCCCATGAAGCCCCCGGAGGCGCCACTCCTGTCTACTGCGCGCCCGCCTCGCAGCGCGCCTCCGGCTCGCCGCCCCCGAGGAAGACCAGATCCGCCGCGCCACCTACGACGCCGTGGCCCGCCTCATGGCCCGGTCCGGACTCTCCGCCGCCGCCGTCGACTGGTTCTTCTTCCAGAACCGCACCCGCTGCCCCGAAACCACCGCCCCCGACTGCCCCGACTGCCCCGTCCACGCCATTTGCGCGCAGCAAACCACCCTCTTCCAGCCCGTCTTCCGCACCACCGCCTACTGAACCCCCGGAGCCGCCCCGCCGGATTCCGCCCCGGCCCAAGCCGCCGCCCGGTCGCGCGCGTTCTGCGCCAGGTTGCGATAGAAGAAATACAGGTCGTTCATGTGGTAGACCCCTTCGCCCAAGATCGCCGGGGCGTCGTAGGCCCCCCCATCCGCCGGTTCGACGATCAGCGCCCCGCGCTCCGCATCGAACACCGCCTCGCAGAATTCCGGCACCTCCCGTTCCACCGCCCCCGTCTCGTCGAAAAACACCGCGCCCAAGTGCAGCGTACTCGCCGCCGGTTCCTCGTCCGTCCGCCAGTTCAGCGGATTGATCCCGTAGGTGCCCGGCCCCGTGAACGGTGTATCCACCGCCACCGGCGCCTCCGCGTTGTAGGCAACGATCACCCCGGTGTCGTCCGCCCCCCGCGCCAGGCGCAGGTGCGGATGCCCCGCCAGATCCTCCGCCCGGATGGCCATCCCGATCAGGTAGGCCGCCACGAGGTTCGTCGCCGCGGGCAGTTCCCCGAAATCGTCCCGCATCATCAGGAACAGGTCCATCGCCCCCTGGCTGTGGCCCAGCAGCACAAACGGGCGCCCGCCGTTGTCGTGTTCCAGATAGTGGCGAAACGCCGCCCGCGTGTCGTCGGCCCCGGTCCGCATCGCCTCGTAGTCGGGCGGATCGCACCGCAGCGCGTCCATCGCGCGGAAAAACTCCAGTTGCCGCACATAGGGGGCATGGACGTTTGCAAAATCGGCGAACATCCCCGTCTGCTGGCGCGCAATGCGCTCCGTCTTCTCCCGAAGCTCCCCATCCGTCCACGACATCAGCGGGTGCTCCTTGTCGGCCACCACCGTCGGGTAGATGTAGAACACGTCCAGCGCCTGCCGCGCCGCCCCCGCCTCCGGACGCAGCACCCATTGCGCCGGATCGCCATAATCCGGCGCGGCGTCCCAAGCCGCCGCTGCCGCCGGCCGTTGTTCCGGCCCCTTCAGGCAGCCCGCCGCCAGCCCCGCCGCCACCACCCCCCCGCACCATCCCAGTCGCCAAGCGCTCATCCGTCCTCTCCTCGGTGTTTTCCACTCCATGGAAAAATATTTTCGCATTTTTCCACAGTATGGAAAAATTTTCGCCGGTTTTTCCACGCTATGGAAAAAATTCCGCCCTTTTTCCCACGGTATGGAAAATATTTTTGAACTTTTTCCACGGCATGGAAAACATCAGCGCGCCAGGCTGATCCAGTGGACGCGGAAGCCTTCGAGGATCTGGCGGGCTTCCTCGAGGTAAAGGCGCGCGACATCGGCGTTGTGGATGATGGCCACGAGGTCGTGCGAGAAAACGGAGGTGTTGTACCAGTTGAAGGAGCCGTCGATGACGATCCGCTCGTCAATGACGCACTGCTTGGAGTGGATCGGCGAATAGGGCACGGCGCGCTCGTGGACGCCGTAGACCAGCGCCACCGGCAGCCCCGCGTCGCGCAGGCGCC
>CAYODC010000044.1:0-11255 GCA_964402575.1 uncultured Verrucomicrobiota bacterium | reverse complement strand
GCGGGGATGGCCCTGCTGGGAGCCGTGGCGTGGGCGGGGGGAGCGGAGGCGGAGGAGCCGGAAGAGGCGTTCCGGTTCGGGACGGCAGAGATCGGTGTCCGGCTGACGAATGCGTTTCCGCTGCGCAATGCCAGCGAGAACGGGTTGGAGATCCTGGATGCGGTGCCTTCGTGCGATTGCCTCCAAGTGGTGAGCTGTCCCGCCCGCGTGGAGGCGGGGACGACCGGATCGGTGGAAGTCGTGTTCACGCCGGACCGGATCGGCACGGTGGATTATCGGATCCTCGTTCGGACCGCGGCGCCGGACCGGCCCGAGATCGAGTATGCCATCCAAGGGGAGGTTCAAGGAGCTGCGCGGACGGAACGGGATTGGTCCCTGTATCTGGAACCAGAGGAGGTGGAGGCCGTGCTCCGGAATCCGGGAGCCGCGACCTGGGTGGACGTGCGCAGTCTGGAGGCGCATGAACGCGCGCATATCCCCGGGGCCATGCCGCTGCCCCTGTTCGCCGTCAAAACGAAGAATTTCCTGAAGACCCAGCGTGTGGTGCTGATGGATGAGGGCTGGGGAAATCCGGCTCTGGAGGCGGAGTGCCGAAAGCTGCGGTCCCTGGGATTCGCGGATCTGTGGATCTGGCCGGGCGGATTGCAGGCCTGGCGGCATTGGAATGGGACCGTGGAGGGCATGGCAGATGCCGGCTTCGACCAGCTGCCGCCCGCGGCGTTGCGCGACGTGGCCGGCGCCTTGGATTGGCGAGTGGTATCGGCGGGGGCTGGCGATCACGGCGTGGCCGGTGCCTTGGAGATCCCGTTCGAGAGTGGGGGAGAGTCGGAGTTTGCGGCGGCGCTGGAGGCGGCCCTCGCGGATCACCCGGAGGTTATCTCTGTCTTGATTGCGACGGAGCAGGGCTTCCACTACGACCGATTGGCGCGGGCGCTGGAGAACACCAAGGTGATTCCCTACTATTTGAAGGGGGGATGGACGGCGTGGGAAGCGCATCGGAAACTGACGGATGCCTTGCCGGGACGACAGTCGATCCTGAAGCGCAGCGAGGTCCCCGGGAAGGCACCGCATCGCGCGGGAGGATGCGGCGGCTGTCCGAATTGAGGGCAAGGAACGGGGCGTGAGAGGAAAATTCCCGCAAACATATTGAAAATACCCGACAGACGGACGGGGTGGCGATTGGCATCATGCTGGGTGGGTAAAAATGAGATGGAACCATCCAGGGGTAGCAAACGCGCAACCGCTGTGGATTGCGGCAGCAGTGTCGACCCTCTGTGCCGGATTGACCTTTGGAGAGGTCGTCGCGCACGTGGAGGACTTTGCCACCTCGGCCTCGGGATGGACCGGTAGCGGTGCCTATGGAATGACGGTGACGCACAGCATCGAAGAAGGATTGCCGGCGGGATCCATGAAGGGGGAGTTTGCGTCGCAGGATGTGCCCGTGCCGGGTAGCGGCGCGTTCCGAGCCAACGCCGAGGCGTCGGGAGGGGCATTTACCGGCAATTATTGGGCCGAGCATTCCCGTTTCTACGGATGGACCTTTCATTTTCGGGCGGAAGATGTGTTGCCCTCGCTATTGCAGGTGAGGTTCAATGGGGGCGGACATACGTTTTTTGCGAACGTGCTGCCGCAAGTGACGGGGCCTGGGCAATGGTTCACGGTGGCGGCGCCCACGGTGCATGCGGGGGCCTGGTTCGGGGGAACGGCGGTGCAATGGTCCAATGCCCTGGCGGATGTGCAATGGGTGGAAGTGGTCGTGGGGCGCAACGGGGCGGGTGCCCAAACCTACCGGATGGACAATTTCGACAACAACCTGCCGACCATCCGGGAATCGGCGATCGGCGATCGGGTCTGGTTTGACACGAATGGGAATGGGATCCAGGACGCGGGGGAAACCATACCGATCCGGAATCTACCCGTGGCGCTGATGGATGAAACGACCAATGCCGTCCTTGCCGAGACGCAGACGGATGAGAACGGACTGTATCGTTTCGAAGAACTGGCGGCCAGCAACTACGTGGTGCGGTTTGCGTTTTCCGGAGAACCCGGTTTGATGCCGACGTTGGCGAAGCAGGGAGGGGATGCCGCGGTGGACAGCGATGCCTCGGCAGGGGCGCCGGATGTGCTGTATGCCTGGACGGATCCCATTGCGTTGGGTGTTGCCGCAACCAATCTGACCGTGGATTTTGGCATGATGGCACGCGACGGCACGCGCGCGGAGCTGGCCGCAGTCTGGGGCGAGTGGGCGGATGACGAGGCGCGGGTGGCCTGGCATACGCGTTCGGAGTGGAACACGGCGGGCTTCCATGTGTACCGGGTCCATCCGGAGACCGGCGAGGAACAACAATTGAACGAGCGGCTGGTGGCATCGGTGTTCCCCAAGGCGGGGGCGTTCTACGAACTGGCCGATGCGCAGGCTCACGAAGGCGACGCGGGGATCTACCGGATCGAAGAAGTGGAACTGTCGGGGCGGGTGCGGGACCGGGGACGCCATGAGGTCGTCTTCGGCGCTCCGCCGGCGCTGGTCCTGAAGGCGAGGGCCAGGATGGCAGCGGTTGAAGCGGCGCGGAACACGCGGACCGCGGAGCCCTTGTCGGCACCCCGGGCGCCGGGTCCTGCGGCGGTTCTGAAAGTGCGGGTTACGGAAGAGGGGCTCCATGGACTTTCGCTGGAGAGGATCGCCCGAGGAATGGGGCTTGGCGTGGAACACCTTCGGGCGCTGGCTGCGGATGGGATGCTGTCCCTGACCTGCCGAGGAGAGCCCGTGCCGGTGATATGGGATGCGGTGCGAAACCGGCTGGTGTTCCATGCCGGGCCACCGGCTCCCAATGCCTGGACACGCGAAACGCCGATTCTGATCCGGCAGGGACAAGGGACGGCGATGCCTCGGCGCGAACCAGCGGCGACTACCGGGGAGACCCTACACACGGTGCGCCGACGGTTTGAGCAAGACTTGCATCTCGGAAAGGCGGCGTTGCCGGTGATGCCGGACTACAACTATTACTGGAACAGCCTGGTGGGAACCACAAGCACTCTTCTGGGCTGGCGGAATTTCGCCTTGGACCTCTCCGGGCATGACGGGGGAGCTCTCGTGCTGAAGGTGCGGCTGCTGGGCTGGACTTGTGGCCCCAAGGATCCGGACCACCGGGCAGAGTTTCGTTTCAACCAAACGGTGGTCGGAGCGTTGGAATTCGATGGGCAGGAGGTGGCGACGGCGGTGCTGGCGATTCCCGCAGGCCTGGCGGTGGATGGCGCAAACACGCTTTCGGTGAAAAACATGTTGTTGCCCGGGCGCAGTTACAGCACCTTCGTGGTGGATTGGATCGAGGCGGAATACCGCCGGCGGTTGCCGTCCGGAACCGGAACGACCCATATCCTGGCCGAAAGCGCGGAATCATTTTCGGCAACCACGCTCCGGGAGCCGGTGGTGATGGCCTTGGATGCGGAGCAACATCCGACCTGGATTGCTACCGCCTCGGGCGGCCTGTCGTTCAAGAGCTGGCGCAAAGAGGCGGGCGATGTGCGCTACGCGGTGGCAGAGGCCTCGGGCATCCCCGAGTTGACGCCGGAAGCGGCGACGGCGGAGGCATGGTTCATGGCAGCCAGCAACCGCCTCGACTATCTGATTATCGCGCCCCGGGTTTTGGCATCGGCGGCGCAGGAGCTGGCGGATTATCGCGCGGGGCAGGGTTTGCGGGCGGGAGTCGCGATCCTTGAAGAAGTCTGCGACCTGCTGGGGCATGCCGAGCGAACGCCGGAGGCCGTGCGCCGGTTGCTGGTGCATGCCCGGGAGACGTGGGCGGAAGCCCCCTGGATGGTGGTGCTGGCGGGCAGCGGACACGCCGATTACCTGGGGCTTTCCGGAACCAAGCCCGGCCATATTCCTCCCATGCTGGTGCGGACCTGCGATGGTCTGTGCGCGGCGGATGGATTGATGGCCGATACCGACGGAGACCGACGGCCCGATGTGGCCCTGGGCCGCCTTCCGGCGCAGACGCCGGAGGATCTGACTGCCATGATTGCCAAGATTCGGGCGTACGAGGCGCAGTTCGGCGCGTCCTGGCAGGAGGAAATCGTGCTGGTGTCGGATGCGGCGGACAGCGGGAATGATTTCGGGCCGGCGACGGATCGGTTGGCCGGACTGGTGGAGCCGCCCGAAGCCGTGGTGGATCGCATTGAAGTGGATGCGATGGGGTTGGCGGTTGCGGGCGGGCGGCTGATCGATTGGCTGCAGGCCGGGTTGGGATTCATCCATTTCACGGGGCATGGTGGCGTGGAAAACCTGGGGGCCGGGCAATTGCTCACGGTGGAGGATGTAGCGGAGTTGGAGAATGTCGGGGCGCCGCCGGTCCTCGTGGCGTTGAGTTGTCTGGCGGCACGTTTTGATGAGCCGGGGACCGACTGTCTTGGCGAGGCGCTCCTGCGGAAGGAGGACGGCGGGGCGGTGGCGGTGCTGGGTCCCTCCGGGCTCTCGCGCAATGAGCCGGCCGCGCGACTGGGCGAGGCGTTCTTCCGCGCGGTTTGGCAGGAGCGGATCGGGACACTGGGATTGGCGTTTATGCGTGCAAGGCAATCCGTGAACGGATCGGCGCATTCGGAGGAAACCTTTGCGGTGTACAACCTGCTGGGCGATCCGGCGCTGCGCATCGCAGGCAACAAAGCCGGCGGATCTCCGGAATCCAGCTATGCGCAATGGCGTTGGCAGCGGTATGCCCCCGGCGAGCTGATGGCGTCCGGCGGCCGCGGGGAACCCGAACGGTTTGCCGAATACGCCATGGGCGCCAACGGGGGACTTTCGCTATCGAAAGAATCCTCGCTTGCGGGTATTCCGGGCTTTGTATTGACATGGCAGCGACGGATTCATCGCCAGGATATCGACTATCGGATCCGGTGGAGCGAAGACCTGCGGCAGTGGACCCGGGAGAATCCGGAGGATCTGGAGACGATCGCGATGGAAACAGATCCGGACGGGGCCATGGAGACTGTCCGGACGCGGGTAGGCGGGGGAAATGCTCCCCGGTTGTTCCTGGGGATCGAGGCGGTGCGCAAGTGAAGCCGAGACGGGACATGAGAGAATGGTATCGCCTCGGATGGGTGGTGGCGTGGCTGGGTGCGACAAGCGCGATGGGAGCCATGGTGGAATATTCCGTGCTGGTCAACCAGGGTGGATCGCCTTATGCCAGCGGATCAACCGGGACATTCGAGTTGCCGCAGTTCGATCCGGAGATGGGGAATCTCCAGAGCGTGGCCATGACCCTGACCGGCTATTTCCAGGGAGGAAGCCTTGCGGTGGACAACGAGTGGACGGCGGCGGGCAAGCTGCAAATGGAGCTCGGCGGCATGCTTGTGGTGTTGTCGCCGGATCTACAGGAAATCGGCCTAACTGGACAGTGGTCCACTCCCCTGACGACGGTGGCCGCGGATGACGACGGGGCCGCGGATTTCAGCGGAGCCGACAGCGTCCGGTTGATCGGCACATGGGTCTCCGACATGCGGGAGAACCTGGCCATGGATATGCAGCCGTTTTTGGGAACCGGGACGATCCAGTATTCGTTCCTGGGTGAAGGCTATGCCTCGGTGCTGCCTCTTTCGCCTCTGGATGTGGACGGTCGGTTGCCGCAGGAGGTCACCTTGCCCGGCTTCAGCCTGGCGGCGCATCTCGTGTATGAATATGGCGGGTATGTCAGTGGCGATGAAAACGGCGGAGGGGCGGTTCCGGAACCGGGGACGCTGGGCATGGGAATCACCTTGGCCGGATTATCCTTGGCGGGTTGGTTCCGGCGGCGGAGCCGTGGCGGACGCACGCGTGGCCGGCCATGACTTTCCTGCTGCGAGGCTTGTTCCGGATCCTGGCCGGTACGGTATGGGTGGTGCTGTCGCTGGTGCTTCTGCCCATCGACCTGTTGCGGTTGACCTTTTTGTGGCTGCGCTTGACGCTGCGATTCGCGGGGCAGCGATACACATGGTTTCTCGCAGGATTCCCATCGGACCATGCGCCCCGCATGGAAGTGTATCTGTGCCGTCCCCATTCGTCCTCCTCTTCGTGGGACGACAAGACGGTGTTTCGGGTTCGCCGTCCGGGGACGCTGTGGTTGTTTGCCCGTATCACCGGGATTCGGGTGCCCCGTCTATCCCATCTGGGACGGGGCAAGAGTCCGTCGAACATGGTGTGGGTGGACAAGCGGGCGTATCTGCGGATGGTCGTATGGCTGATGCTGGGCTGGATGGTGGTGGTTTCGGGGAGCCTGGCGACCTGGAAGACCGGTGCCCCGCACCGGGACGAAGCGGCCTTGGCGGCAGAATACCGGCGGGATGCGGAACACTTGCTGGATGAAGGCAAGCCTCGGCAGGCCCGGATCCAATACCTGAACTCCCTGCAGCAAGAGGCGGACCACCCGGACACGTTGTGGGGGTTGGCGAGGTGCGCTCGGATATTGAACCAGACGGGGGAAGAACAGAAGACCCTTGAGCACCTGCTGAAGCGCCAAGCCGGGCATTCCGCCGCGCGTCTGGCGCTGATCGATGTCTTGCGGCGGCAAGGTCGCTCGCGGGAAGCCCTCGCACAGGCGGAGGAGGGGGTACAGCGAAAACCCGATGAAATGCTCTTTCGTGTGCGGCTGGGGGAATGCCAGCGCCAGTTGGGGCGGGCGGCTTCGGCGCTGGAAAACGCGCAAACGGTCTTGAAACGAATGGCGAACCACGACCGCGCCCTTTTGCTGGCGGCTGCGGCCGCGGCGGACCTGGGCAACCGGGACCTTGCGCAGGCGTATTTGGAGAAGATCGTTTCAAACGTGCCGCAGGAGCGCCAAGATCCCCTGGCCATGGCGCGGATCCAGATGCAATGCGGCTTCATGGACGAGGCACGCAAGCAGTTGGAGCCGTTGCTGGCCAAGGATGCCACCCGTGCGCCGGCCGCACGGGAACTGGCAGAACTCAAGCTGGCATCCGGCGATCCGGACGGAGCCATCGCCCTCTACCAGTCTCTGATGCCGCAGCAGAAAGGAGATGCGTCCGTACGGGTCCGGTTGGCGGAACTACTGCTGGTGAGAGGCCGGCTCGATGAAGCCTACGAAACCGGGAACGACTTGATCCGGGTGGCGCCCGAGAGCGCCGCAGGGCCCCTTGTGCTGGCAACGGTCTATTATCTGCGCGGCTTGTGGAGCGCCTGCGTGGAGCAATGCAAGAACGGATTGGAAGTGGATCCCGGATCGATAGCCGGCCGCACCCTGCTCTCGAGGGCCTTGATGCATCAAGCGGGCTATCGCGAGGCGATCTCCTGGTTGAATGGGCTGCTGGATGCCCAGAATCCCCATCTGGAGATCCTGCTGTTGCTGGCGGAGTGCCATCTCGAGTTGAAGCAGAACCGGGAGGCGCAACAATGGCTGGAGCGGGCGATGGCGCGGTTTCCAGAAGCGGAGGCTCCCCATTTGCTGGCGGCGCGGCTGGCGATGGCCCGGGGGCGGCACGACCAGGCCGTGGCCAGTTATCGGAAGATCCTGACCATGAATCCCCAGCAATCCCTGGCCTTGAACAATCTTGCCGCATTGATGGTGGCCCGCAAAAAGTATACGGACTCCGATTTGGATGAGGCCCTCGGCATGGCGTCGTCTGCCTGGGAGCTCCAGCCCGGCAATCCGGACATTGCCGATACCCTTGGGTGGATCCATGTGCTGCGCGGAGCACACGGGCAGGCCCATCCCTTGCTGCGCTATGCGGTCCGCGAACGTCCGAACGATGTCCAGATGCGCCTGCATTGGGTGGTGGCCCTGGCGGGGCTGGGGCAGAAAGAAGAAGCCTTGGCCCAACTGACTCTGGTCCGACAGCAGGCGCCAGACATGGGGCGCAACCGGATGTTCCGGACATTCTGGTCCGCGTTGACCCAGCCGCGCGGGAACGGGGGGAATCCATGACGCAGGATGGGTTCCGGAGCGGAACGGCCCACCCTTTGGCCGCCGCGAACGGGGTCGTCCTGATGCGCGCGGGGTTGTGGGTCCTGGCATGGGTGTTGTTCAGCCTGATGCCCATGCGTGTGTTGGGCAGCGTTTACCTGTCGGATTCGAATTACTCGCACGGCTGGCTGTTGCCGGTGGTGGCGGGGGTGCTGGCCTGGCGATCGCGGCAGGAGTGGATGGAGACGGACGGTGGCGGACGTTGGCCGGGGTTGCTGCTGCTGCTTGCCGGTGCGCTTCTGGTGGTGGGCAGCCATTGGCTTCATGCCGCCGTGACCTATGGCTGGCGCGGCTATGTGTTCCTGCAGGGTACCGGATGGCTGGTGGCCACCGCGGGATGGCTGGGCGTGCTTCTGGGCTGGGCCCGATGGCGGGTGTTGATGCCGCGACTGGGTTTCCTGGTTTTCATGGTGCCGCTGCCGGATTCCTGGCTGCTGACGCTGATGCTGGCGCTTCAGCGGGTGGTGGCGATCAGTTCGGCGGCTCTGCTACGCATGGCCGGAATGGTGGTATGCCGGGAGGGCGATTTGCTGCATCTGTCGTCGGTCACCCTTGGCGTGGCCGGGGCCTGCAGCGGCATCCGATCACTCATGATGTTTTTCGCTGCCGCCACCATATGTGCGGTCTTTCTCCGGCTGAACATTCCGCAAACGTTGGGACTACTGCTCCTGGCGCCAGTTGCGGCCGTGGGAAGCAATATCATACGGGTGGTTGCGACAGCCGCCCTGGCCAACGGATGGGGCCGGATCTGGCTGGAAGGCCCATGGCACGAGGCCGTGGGCCTGGGCGCGGTTCTACTGGGAGGACTGGTGCTGTTGGGAACTGCGCATGCTCTAGGCCCGCCGATCGCGGTTGCATCGGGTGGAATCCAGTGGGGTGGCCATCGGGGGGGGAAGCCCGGACCGTCCTGTCGGGCCGAACTGGGGGGCATGGCGGTTCTGGTCGTCTCGGCATTGGCCATGTGGCATCTTACAGGGCACTATGCCCGTTTGGCGGAAACGGTCCGGATTGCGCAACCCGCCCGCCAGCCCCTGGCGGAGCTCCCTCTGCAAATCGGGGATTGCCGGGCCACGGGCCCGGACGACTCTCTGAAAAGCTACGAGCAGGACATGCTGCGGCCGACGGATCACTTGATTCGCAGGTATGCCGACCCCCAAGGGCGCGTCATCCGCCTGACCGTGCTGTATTGGGATCCGCGGCCGGTGCATGCATCCACGCAAGCGCCATCGGGCACGCCGCATTCACCGGACCTTTGCTGGCGATACGAGGGTTGGCGGATGATTCGGAAGGAACCATCCGCCTCCTACGACTGGTTGCCGGATGCGAGGATTGAAACATCGTTGTTCGAGAAAAGCGGGCGGCAGCGATTGGTCCTGTTCTGGCCATCGAAGAGGGGCGCTTGGGACATTCGAGCTGCCTGGTCTTTTGTGGAGTGGGGGAAGATGTTGATCCAATCCTGGCGGCAAATGCCGCCGGGCTGGGCGATGCCCGATTACCAAGTGAGGTTGGACATGGAAATGGAGGGGGGATTCGACGAGACCCGGAAGCAGGGATTGTTGTTTGCGCGCAACATCACCGTTCTTTTTCCAGATTACGGCATCGGACGATCGGCGAGTCAGGCTTGTCCTCGTCCAGGAAACCGGATATGAAGACATTTCCCATTTGGCGAAAAGCGAATCGGGAGGGGACAGCGCAGACAGAGACAGGATGGACATGCCAGGTTCAGGATCGGCGGCCCCCGCTCTCTTGGGATGCGGCTAGATGGATATGAGACAATGGCCGGGAAAATTTGTTATCGTCCAGGAAATGGACATGCGCCCTGATGCGGGCCCATTGGGCATGCCGCTATGGCCGCGGAACCAATCCGCAGGTGTGCAATATGTTTCGGGGGGGGGGGGGCTACGCCTTTCGGGATCCTTTGTTCTGGCCGTGGCCGGCCTGATTCTGGCCGTATCGGCTCCGGCGGCAACCCTTCACACCGAGTCGTTTGACACGGGCGAGGCGGGATGGACGGGGACCAATCGTTTGGTTGTGGAATCCACCGACGGGGTTCTTCTAGGGCGCTTTCCGGACCAAAGTGTGCCCATGCCGGAATCGGGGTCTTTTCTGGCCACGGCGACGGCCTCCGCGGGTGCCTTTGTCGGTGATTACACCGGAGGGGGAATCCAGCTGATCGGGTTTTCGTTTTTGGCGGAAGACGTGCCGCCCTCCTCCGCCTTGCTGCGCTGGTCCAGTTCCACTTCGTCATTTTTCAGGAGTTTTGCCTCCTACGTGGCCGAGACGGGAGTCTGGCACAGGATCGCCATCTCTCTCCACAGTCGGGATGCGGGCCAGTGGGTGGGAGGGACCACTCCGGCTTTTGAAGACTCTTTGCGCGACGTGCAGCGCGTGGAAATCCAACTAGCCCGTGCCGGCATGGCCGCGCAACGTTATCGAATAGACGATGTCTTCATCGATGTCCTGCCCGCGGGGGCCGGAATAACCGGGGATGGGACGCTGATGTGGTCGCGCTTGCGAACGAATGTCGCCTATGTGGTGCAGGCCGCCGTCGATCCGACCCAAGCATGGGAAGATGTGGATGCTTTCGTGGCGACCGATCGCATGCAAGCCTGGGTGGATCCTGCGTCGACGAATGAAAGACAAAAAGTCTATCGCCTAATGACTCCCGAGCTTCAACCCTGACAAGAGATTGCCCCCCTGCCGCTCTTCACGCAAGGATGGTGCAGGCGATATGCAAGAACACCTGATCGCGGTTGTCTTGTTTTTCCCATCGGACGCGGATGCGGCGGAAACGATAGGGTCAGTAGTGTGTCCTGATAATCATGTCCTTTGTGCGTCATAAGTGGAGAGGCGTATTGTCCGGATTAGATACTATTTCGCCGATCAACGTCTCCGCTCGTAACTTCATGTCGAGGCGGTTGACGCCGTCGGCGACGAGTGCCAACGGGCTGCCGTCCGCATCGGGCAGATGGTTGCGCTAGAGCGTGTTCGGATTTGTTGTAGTCGCGCTCGCTGAGCGCGGGGCTGTAGATTCAGGGGCCGGCCCCACCGGGACCGGCTACAGAAAATCGAAAGCCGCGCTAGGCGCCGGGCTTGGCGCGTTCCGAGGGGGGTGGGCTGGATGCTTTTTACACGGATCCAGAATGGGGAACGGGAGTGGAGTCAGCGTGGGACTGGCCTGAGTCGAGATCATGCGGCGGGGGCTTGAGGGCCAGCCCTGCAAGCGGGGATAGAAAAATCGGAGGTATTCTTTATGGTATCTTTCTGGAACGCGAACAGAGAAGAACGAAGCAGCAGGGAGAAGAA
>CAYODC010000043.1:5108-11288 GCA_964402575.1 uncultured Verrucomicrobiota bacterium | reverse complement strand
CCCGCCATGGATGAACCGCTCGATGCCCTCCTCCGGATCCGCCAGCAGCGTCCGCCCCGGAATGATCAGCAGCCATTTCGTGTTCCACACCGAACGCCCGATCAGCCGCCCGTTGTTGTGCGTCTCCGCCTCGTCGAACTGCCCCTTGTCGTGGTACGCCCGCAGGGAAGCGAAGCGCCGGATCCGCGCCAGCGGCTCCGTCAGCGAATCCGTCACCGGCTGGAAGTCCGGATCGTCCAGGTCCGCCGCCCCGATGTCGTAGGGCAGCGGCAACGCCTGGTCCAGCACCTTCCAGTTGCGCGTCTCCAACCCCTCCCGCGTCGGCGACCTCATCACGTCCTCGCCCACCGGCAGCAGGTACACCCGCGGCTCGTTCGCCAGTCCCCCGCCCGTTGAATTGGTGTTGAACGCCATGTTGTAGCCCGTGAACCAGACCCCCGCCGACCGGATCTTCGTCGCCTGGTGCGTCGCATCATAGGCGTTGTCGCCCCCCGCCAGGTCGTGCCCGAAATAGTTCTTGCCCGCCACCACCATCGTCGAGAACGGAATCACCAGCCCCGGCTCCGCGTTGGTCGAATCCTGGAACGGAATGCAGTAGCGCTGGAATTCCGGCAGATCCCGCAGATCCTCCACCTTGCATTCGTTCTCCAGCACCGCCGCCCACCTCCCGTCGCTGCCCGACGCCGGCGCAATGCGGAAATGCTCGGTCCGCAGCGAAAACCGGCTCGTTTCCGTCTCCGGGTTGTTGAACCCGAACCGCCCTTTCACCACCTCCCAGTCCGCTTTCATCCGCGCCATAACGTCCGCCAGCCCCGGCTCGCCCTCGTCGATCCCGACCTGCGGCTCGCCCAGCCACACGTAGAACCGCCCCGGCAACCGCGCCTTCACGACCGCCTCCAGAAATTGGCTGCCGGGGGTGAGCTGCGTGTCGGAATCCAGCAGCCCGGTCTCGTAGTCGTACGCCTTCGCCGCCAGATAGACATAGCGCGCCGCCAGATCGAACGTGTCCCTGTACCGCCGCAGGGCGTCGTCGCGGAAGATGCGGAACGACAGGTCCTGGCAGCGGTCCATCTGGAGGCGCTGCGCGGCCCGCGCGCGCACCTGCGCGCGCTGGACCAGCACGTGCTCCCCTTCGCTCAGCAGCTTGCGGACTTCCTGGATCTGCTGCGCCAGCGCTTGCACCTGTTCGAGCACTTCCGCCTGCTTCACATACTGCGCCTTGAGCTTCGCCTGCGTCTCCAGCGTCGTCCAGTGCAGGAGATCCTGGTAGGTGTTGGAGTCGATCAGCTCCTCCAAATCGGCGTCCCACCGCGCCTGAGACCCCTCGCGTCCTATGATCACCGCCTCCATGGCGTGGCTGGCCATAATTTGGATGTATTTGGTGGTTGCGAAAGCCATCTTGATGGAAGTCGCGACATCTGCATTCACCCCCGCCACGGGGAACGGGCCAATCACACCCTCGATTGCCTCCGGCACCAGCCCCGCCCCATAAATCCCGATTTCCGCGATGCCGTTGGCCATGATTTCCAGCACTTCCTTCGCCGTGGAAAGCCCCTCGATGATGAGGCTGGTCTCCTTCGTGCGGTCCGTGTTCCCGGACGCCTCGGACCATTCATCCGGATAACGGCTGTAGTCCGCCTGGCGGTGCTGCATCTCCACCTCCAGCTCGTACATCGTCTGGTCGTAGTCGGCGATCTTCGCCTCCAACGCGTACCAGCCTTGCACCACCTCCGAAAGCGCCAGCTGCAGTTCGCCCTGGGCTGGACGGCGGCCCGTCCAGGACGCCGGCTTGACCCGCAGCCCGCTGTCGGAAACGGAAATGGATACCGAGCCCACCGCGTTGGATTCCCGGGAGCAGGAGGCCGCCAGATTGGTGTAGTCCTTGTATTTCGTCCCGGTGAAATCGTTGCCGGCCGTGAACACGTAGTTGTAGAGCGTGACCTGCATGGGCTGGCCCGTCGGCGCGTTGTGAACCATGTCCTCCAGGTCGAGAATGGGCCAGTCGACCAGATCGGGCCCCTCATAGCCTTCGGGATAGGTGCACCCCGGACCCACGTCGTCGGGATACGGACGGCCGTACAGACGGACCAGCTGGTTGTGAAACTCGGTTTCGCTCTCGGCCAGCTGCTCCTGCAGGTCGTAGACCGAATCGAACTGCTCGCGCATCTTCAAGGTGATGCCGCGTGCATAATCGAAGGCGATGCAGGCGTTGTAGAGCGCCTTCAACGCCCGGTCGTAGATCTGCTCGAAATGGGTCTTCCCGGCGTCGATCTCCGTCGGGCTGATGTCGAATGGCACCACCTGGCGCGCTAGGCCCAGCGGATTCAGCCCCCCGTCCGCGTGGTCGATCTGTTGCTGCACCTGATCCAGGCTTTCCGCGATCTCCTGCAGCTCCGGCACCGTGGTCCGGTCGATCTTCTGGATGCCTTCCGGCGCCTGGTCCGCGCCGCCCACCTGCGTCATGTTCGTCAGGTTGTCCAGCAGCAGGGAATGGGCCGTGGCCCAGTCGTAGTACGCCCCCTGGCCGGTGCGGCTGGCCCAGCCCTCCAACCCCCACGCCCGGTGGGTGTCGCTGTCGGCATACCCCGCCCAGCGCGCCGTGGGCACTTCCTCATACGCCTGGAGGTACGCGCGGTGGACGATCTCGACGCCGGTCCGGGCCTTGGCGGCGGCCGCTTCGGCAAACTTCTGCTCGTCCATGAAATCCGTGCTGACCGTCGCGTTGCCCAGCAACGTCGCCCCCGGTTCCGTGTGCCAGACGAAGTTCGAGTTCGACAGCAACTGGTAATAACCCATCAACGCGCTCAGATAGTGGCCCCAGGCGTCCCCGTGCCCCTGCGGATAGAGGCGCTTGGCGTCCTCCGCCGTGATCGTCCCCACCGTGCTCGTCGGCGCCCCCCGGATGTTGTAGGTGTAGGCATAGGCCGCCTCGCCGCCGTTGATGCCCTTCGTGAAGTTCCAAATCAGCCGGTTGTACACCGGTCCGGTCCTCACCGACGGCTCCAGCGTGTCGTCCCGCCCGCGCAACAGCGCCAGCTCCTCCGCCAGCAGATTCGGCATCTGGTTCATGAAGCAGAACAAGCCCGTGGCCTCGGCCCCGTGCTCGTCCTCGTACAGCGCCCGCGGAAAGGCCAGCGTCGGATCCTGCGCGTCCGCATAGGCCTCGTTGCCCAGCAGCATGTAGAGGTCGTGCAGCCGGCTGGCGGCAAACAGCAGCGTCTGGTTGCCCCCTTCGTCGCTCATTCCCGCCCGGATGCTGAAGTCCATCGCCCGGTTCAGCACGGTCTGATAGACGGGAACCAACCCGCCGTCGCACGCCGCCTGCAGATTGAGCGCGATGTCGCCTTCGTAGGGCCCCCCGGCCAGACTGATCATCGTGGCGCGGGTGTCCACCGCATTCGCTAGCATGTCCTCCTGGCATTGTTCGAACGGATTGATCCCGTTCATCACCCGCTGCACCCAGCCGGGCGCCAGGCCGTAGGTCCACGAACTCCAGTTGGTGCCGGTCGGCCCGGTCTTGTCCGCCCGGCGGTGCCGGACGGCGAAATAATGGTCCGCCATCGTGAACAGGCTGGCCCCGCCGATCGTGACCTCGTTGCTGCCGCGCGCCGGATCGGAGCCATACACGTTCCAGCCCGGGAAGTTCGTGTTGGGAATCAGCCCCCCCTCCGGCTCGGTCCACCGCCATTGGAACTCGTAGTCCTCCACCCGTCCCGCGAAATCGGGACTGCATCGCAACGAAAGCTGCTCGTCCATCACATCTGCGGACTCGATCACCTCGAGGCTTCCCTCGTAAAGCTCCGGCTCGACCCGAAGGATGGCCAGGCTCACCGGCAGCGCCGCCGGCACTTGCCGGGCGTTCGTGCTGTTGTTGAAGGCCAGCGTGACGTAGCCCACGCCCTTCCCGAGCCCGGCATACGCGGCGGCATGCACAAAGGGTTCGTCGGGCGCGATGGCCGCGACCGCGCCGGGCAGGGCCTCCACCGCGGCGTCCCACGCCGCCTTCCGATCCGCCGCCAGGCCCTCCGCCGCCTGCTGGACCTGGCGCTTCTCGAAATCCTCCAGCATGTTCAACAGGAGATATCCGCCGCCGGTCAACGTCTCCACGTATTGCCCTTCCAAAACCAGTTGGCCGTCCGCACCCCGGTCCGGATCGTAAAAGAGGCGCGGATACAGCGAAGGCGGCAGGGCCGGGAACCGGGTCTTGGCATCCGTCAGATCCTGCCGGGCCAGATCGGCGTCGACCATGGCCTCCACCACCGCGCGGCTCAAATCGACCGACTGCTCCGCCACCGGGTCGAACAGCTTGACGCTCGTCCCCTGCCCCTGCTGCGCCGATTGCTGATAGATGGACTCCACGCTCAACTGGTCCCACAGGTCGGGCAGGCCCTGCGCCGCATGCGTCAGCGTCTGGCCCATCTTCATCCCGGGCACCTCCGACGGCCAGGTGATCGCATAGTCCACCTCGACGGGCTCGCCGGCGGTCCCGCCCGCTTGCGGCGGCGTCGGCAGCCAGGGGATCTCCGTCCCGATGGCCGGCTGGGCGGAAGCGGAGCGGAGGGGGAAATAGAAACCGGGCTGCATCGCATAGTAGAAATGCATGAGCGCATCCGTCCCGCCCCCGTCGTCGCCGGCGGCCGCGGCCCACCATTCCAACTTGCGGTCGCGCCAGGCGGGCGGCCGGGTCAGGCTGTACGTGTTGGTGCACGGCGGCATCGCGCCCAGCGGCATCGGCGGCAGGATCGGCAGGCCGGCCTCGAGGGCATACTCGAAGCGGTATTCGCGATTGGTCCGAACCACGCCAAACAGCGCCATCTTCGGCCGCGCGGTGTCCGGGTCCAGGTAATCCACCAGCACGAACGGCGCCGAACTCGTCGCCACGTTCAGATCGTCCCGCAAGGCGTACGCCACCCCGCCCAGCACCAGCGCATGCTCCTCGTTCGGGTTGTACCCCGGCTGCGTCGGATCGTTCTGCGCATAAATGCTGTCGTCCGAAAGCAGATACGCGCTCGCGGCGGGAACCGGACGCCCCGGCTGCGCCCACAGGGCCCCGAGGTTGACCCCGTCCAGCCCGTTCGTGCCGCCATCCGCCACTTCGACGTCGTTGGTCCCGCGATCGAACGGATAATAGGCGATCAACCCCTCCTCCCCGCCCTGCGGCCGGGACAGCCACCCGCCGGCGATCTCGGCATCGGTGCGCGCCACCCCCCACATCCGCACTTCCGCCAGGCGCCCGTCCAGATGCCCGCCATCCAGCGCCGTCGCGGCGCCCAGAACCAGCGGGGCGGTCGCCGGCTGGAGCGGCGCCGGCCCCGTGGCCTGTCGCGCCACCAGCCGGCCATTCACATACCCGGCCAACTGGTCGTTGGTCCGGTAGGTCACCGCCACATGCGTCCACTCCCCGGTCTTCAGTCCGCCCCAGGCCAGCGAATGCACAACATCTTCGGCATCCTCGAATTCCGCGCACACGACATCATTGGACATCCCGAGCGAGAAGCCCGCCCGGTTCCCGTTCGTCACAGCCATCGCGGCGATCTCCTGGCGGCCCGCGAGCGAATCCAGCCGGACCCAGGCCTCAAGGCTCATCGCGTCGGTCCGGCCGAAATGCGAACTGTCCGCCACCACGACGGCATCGGAAACCCCGTCGAAATCCAGCGCGTCCTCCGTGTCCTTCATCTGGTCGCCGTTGCTGCCCCGCCCGCTGGCGATCACGATCTCGGGCGTTCCCGTGGGCCACACGCAACGGTACCGGTTGACCCACGACGGATAATAAACCGTCGGCATGCCTTCCTGCCGGCTGCGGTTCGCCCACCACACCTCGAGAAGATTCGTGTTCACCGCGAAAATCGATGAATCCGCGTCCGGCTGGCTTTCCGTGGGATAAGCGTAGCGGTTCACATTGTACCGGTTCCCCGCCGGCTCGTAGAGATAGCCGGGGAACGAAGCGTAGTCCGTCCCCGGCTCGATCTGCCCATAGCACCAAAGCGCCCCGCCCATGACAGTGCCGTCATACCCCCCGGCCTCGTTGTGGACGACGCTCCCCGCGCCCTCGTCAAAGGCATAGTTCGCCACCAGCGCCCCCGCGTTCTCCGCCGCCACGGCGTACCGGTTGCTCCGGATCTCGTCCTCCGTCAACGCCGCGTTCCATATCCGCACCTCGTCGATCCGGCCGCGGAAGAA
>CAYODC010000043.1:0-5008 GCA_964402575.1 uncultured Verrucomicrobiota bacterium | reverse complement strand
TGCCGATTCCACAGCGCCACCGACAGGGCCCGGTTGGTCAGCACCGACACCTCGAAGGTCACGTCCGGATCGCCCTCCGTATAGAGGGGACCGGGCTCGACCTCCCCGGGCTGGAACCACAGGGAGAGGGTCCAGTTGGTTTGCTGGTTGAGCCAACTGCGCCCGGCGATGACATGGTCGTTCGTCCCGTCGAACGCCAGCGCATGGGCCTCCGCCCCCGGCGGCCGCAGCTCCTCGCCAATGTCCCAGTCCCGCGCGTCGAGATCGAAATAGGCCGCATTCGTGCGGGACACGCTCTGGACCACCTCGAACCAGATGTTGTCGGACGTCGTGTATTTCATCAGGCAACGGCCTGGCCCGCTCATCATCAGCGACTTGCCGCTGGAGGAAAGCCCCGCATGCCCGGGCGGATCCATCTCCGGCATCAGCAGCGCCGTCAATCCGTCCGGAATCAACACCGCCGCCGTCGTCGAGGGGCTGGCGGAGATCACCCGCACTTGCGGATGCGCCGGCCACTCACACTCGTACCAATCCACCTCGTAGGGCCACAGCACGCCCATCAGACCGGGATGCTGCCAGTAAATCTCCAGCGACCAGGGATCGTCCACCGTGCGCTGGATGGAAAACACCCAGTCGTCCTTCGGTCCGGTCATGTCCACCGCGTAGGCCGTTTCGTTCAACCCCGCCTGCACGGCCGGAACGACGCCCTCGTTGCCGTCCACCTGCGCCCAATAGGAGTCCGCCGGCAGCAGCCGGCTGCCGATGTCGGCCCGGAGCACCTGCACCTCCGGCTCGAGCACCTGCACCACCTCGATGCCGTCCGGCTGAATCTGGGCCTTGTAGGATCCTTCCTTGTAGTACTCCAGCACGAACATCCCCGACACCCCCTTGGCGTGGATCTGCTTCTGGTCGTCAATCCACACGCCGCTGACGACGTTTGAAATCACGTTCGTCACCCCGCCGTTGATATTAGTCGTCACCTCGTATACCGGCGCGGACACCTCCGCATTGGGATGAATCACCGGGAACAGCCCCTGCAAATTGACCTTGGGCGCGTCGTACGGCGTCTCTGTCCAGAACAGGCGTGCCGGCCGGCTCAGCGGCACCGCCCCCACCATCACCACCTGGACATTGGTCCCTCCGCCGGTCGTCCGCCACCTGATCTCCACGTTGTTGGGCTGCGCCGCGATCACCTGCCGCGTCGACGGCACCCAAAACGCCCCGCCCACGGGATCCTGGCATTCATAATAGGCCGCGGCATTGTCCCCCACCTTCACCGCCGCGAAATTCGCCGGCGGCACGTTCGTGTCCGTTCCCGCCGGCGGCGAAACGACTTCCCCCAGGGCCACGTCGGCCTTCAATCCCTCGACGGGCTGCCCGAACGCGGACCACTCCAGCCGGCACGCCGCGTTCGAGGGCGCCACGGCGTTGGTGCCGCCCAGCGCATGGCCGTGGAACACCGCCGTCGACGCGTGGGTCAGCGCCTCGCCCGGCCACGCCCCGAAATAATTGGAATACGGCCCGCCCGCCGGACTCGGCGCCAACCACAGGTTCTGGTAGTCCGTGTCCAGGTTGAAGTCGGCGGAAAACGCGGAACGCGGAAGGATGAACGATGAACACAGCAGAACGAGCCAGGCGGAACGCGGAAGGATCAACTTCCAGCCGCGGCCGGCAAGCGCAAACCCTTGACCGGAAATCCGCCTGCGTTGTCTGGCTGACTTCATGGCGTCCGGTTCATCGTTTCGCGTTCAACGCTCATCATTCATCCTGCCCCTACGGTGCCGCATGGCCCATGTCCCGCCGCCAGGTCTTGATGTACCAGTCCTCATCGCTATCGGTGCAGCCCCGGTTGTGCAAATGGAACCGATCGCCCTTGGCCACCGGAAAGGTGTGGGTCGTAATGTTCCAATCATCGTCGCGCACGTTGCGCAAGAACATGTTCATGCTCCCGCCCGCCGCCATGTCGATGTCCACGTCACAATACCCGTTGTCGATGTAGACAATGAAGAAGGCGTCGCATTCCGCCGTCACATCCACGTCGTTCTCGCCATAAAAGGCCGCCCCCCCCAGCGACTTGACCTGCCCATGAATCAACAGTTCGCTGTTGGTCGAACCAGTGCTGATGGCGATGGGCCCCCCGCTGGACCGCACGTCCACTCCGCCGTAGCCGTACAGGTCCAGCCGGTCGCCCGCGTCGTTGTCGATGCCGATCTGCAACGTGCAGTCCTCGCTGGACCCCGCCCGGAAATATTTCATCCAGGCCCGATCACCCGTTCCCCCGTAGGGATTGGCCGGAAATTCGATGCCCGCATTCAGATTGGAACCCGCCATCGGCCGGACGAACCCGTTGGTGGCCTGGAGCGCCTGGGCCGTCAGCGCGTAGTTGGCGTGCCACTCGCTCCCGGACACATACGCCTGCACCGCCTGGGCATAGGACCCGTCCCACGCGATCATCCGCGCCGGACTCTGCGCCCCGGGAAACTGCGATTTGAGCATCAGGTTCGTCGCCGCCTCGTTCCCCACCGTGTCGGAGTTTCCCGCGTGCGTCGCGTTGCTGGCAAACACCGCCATCGCCGCCCGTTCGGCCTCCGTCGCGTTCTGCGCATGGAAGGCATAGGGCGCACTGACCAGTTGCTGGCGCGGGAGGATTTCCGCCGGACTGCCCACCGGCCCGGCCGGCGTCTGCGTGATCGTCAGCCCCAGATAGCGATCCGCATCCTCGAACGCCTGCCGCAGGTCGTTCGTCTGCGGCGCCGGATTGGTCACCGCCCCCCCGTCGTCCGTCAACAGGATGTTGAACACCCCGCTGTCCATCACATGCAGGGGGAACACCCGCCCCCAAATCAGGTTCCCCGACCCCGACAGCGTGGGATGGTCCCACACCCGGAATTCAATGTGGTAGTACCCGCCCGTCAACGCGTTGCCCAGGTTGTCCGTCAACCGCCCCTGGTAATTGATCGCCGCCGGCACGTCCGCGGAAAACCCGGAACGAGGAACGAGGAACGAGGAACAGAGGAGGAGGAAAACGATGAACACGGAACGAGAAACGAGAAACGAGGCTCGGATGCAATTAGTGGTTTTCATGGTCATTCCCTCCGCACACTCTTCTCTTCGGGTTGGCTTGGTCAGAACATTCATCGTTTCCTCCCCATTCCTCGTTCATCGTTCCGCGTTCATCGTTCATCGTTCATTGAATCTCGTTGATCCGGCTGATCCGCTCCAAATGGAATTCGCCTTCGACGTGAACCGGTTGCACCCGCAAACCCGTCAGTGTCTCGCGATACGTTCCGGTGGCCTGATCGACCCCCCAGTAGGGATGGTGAACCAAATTGGTCGGCGGCTCCCCAAAATCCAGCATGATCGCCCGCGCCACCGCCAGCGTCTCCACCGCGTTCGTGTACGGCTCGAAATCCCAGTCCCGGTTGTCGTGCATCGGGTGGTAGCGGTGCAAAAAGGGATTCGCCGGATTGTCCGCCGCCACGATGACCGCGCCCGCCAACGCGTTCGTGAATTCGCCCGCCAGTAAAACAGGCTCCATCGGCGGAAAGGCGACCGAACAAATCCGGTGCACCTCCTCGGCATTCGCCGGAACATCGGCGTCGTGAAGGAACAAGGCGTAGGTCCCGTTGGTGTGCGGCGCGTTCGTCTGCGTGGAATCCCACGCCAGCAGGACCTGATGCAGCAGCCGCGCATGCCCAAAGGCATCCACGTGCACGATCAGCCGCATCGTCAGCGGCGCCGGCGTCGCCAGCAGGTTCGTCCCCGAATACGCCGGCGCGTTCACCTGGTCCAGCGTGGCGCTCCCCACCCACAAGCCTTCGTTCTCGTGGTGCTCGTCCAATTCCGCCCGCATCAGCATCGCCTCGGGCTTCTGCGCCACCACCGGCACCCGCACCCACAGCGACTCGCCCGCGTCCGTCACTTCCAAAATGCTTTGCTAGGCGGCTCCGTTCGTCCCCGCCGGCGCGTATGCCGCGAAATCCTGCCGCCGCACCCCCAGCTTGAGCGTCCATTCCTCCCCCGGCCCCACCGCCTGCTCCAGCCCTTCCGCCGGAAAATCATGCCATTCCCACACGTTGCTCGCGTTGCGCGCCGTGTAGGACAACGGCACCGGCCCCGCCAGCTCCGCAAATCCCTCCGCCGGCGTCTCCGACGCCGTCTGCACCACCCGCACCACCCGCGAACTCGATCCGTGCAAATTTTGAATCGTCAGGTCCTGCCTCGTGGCCGACGTGCCGAAATCCACCGCCCCCGCCCCCTCCGGCTCCACGTGCAGCGGCCCCATCCGCTTCGGGTCCTTTGCGCACCCCACCCAATACGCCATCCCCGCCGCCATCCGGTCCCGCATCGGCTGCACGATCGTCACCCCCCGCCCCGCCGCATCCACCCGCATCAACTGGTTGGCGATCCCCTTCGTCGTGTCCACCTCCGGCGTGAACGAGAAATACTCCGCAAACGTCGGCGGGTTCTTCGGATGCACCGGAAACCCCAGCAGGTTCATCCCGTGCGGATACCAATCCGGCACCGGCAGGATCACCTTCCCCTTCAGCGCCACTTCCAATGACGCCGCGTTCGTCGCCACCTTCACCAGATAGGACTGCTGTCCCTGCAACTCGAACAGCCGCGCCAGAAAGCGGCGCGGGTCATTTGCCGGCAGCCACACCCGCCAGTGCGGATCCTCCGGCTCCAGCAGGGAGGGATCCGTCGTGAATTCTATGTGGCTGAAACGCCGGTCCCATTTCCAAACGCTCTCCACCGCCTCGTTCGTGAAAACCCCATCCAACGCGCGCGGCTCCGGCTGCACCTCTAGATGCACCGCGTTCCACCCCGGTTGCAGAAGAATCGCCTGCGATGCCCATTGCGCGCTCCCCGAAACCGGCAACAGGGCAAGGCACACGGCACCCACCGCCCGCCAACGGAAATCATGTACGCGGCTCATGGAATCGGACCCCTAAGTGGTCCGATCGTAAACCCCAAACCTTTTCCCCGTCAAATTAGGCTTCCATTA
>CAYODC010000042.1:0-11600 GCA_964402575.1 uncultured Verrucomicrobiota bacterium | reverse complement strand
TTCCCCCTCCCCTCCTCAATAGCGGTTGTCGTCAATCGCCTTCGTCGCCCCGCACCCCTCGCACGCCGGCAACAAACTGTGCCGGATCGCCCCGCACGCGGCGCACTTCTCGAACAAGACCGTCCCGCAGGACGGACACGCATACGCCTTGTCCTCCTCCTCCGACGCCCCCTCCGACGCCGCCAACGCCACCTTGTGCACCGTCCGCCGCGTCCAATAGAGATGCTTCCGCGGCCCCCGCCGGATCGGATACTCGCACACCGGGCACAGGAAATGCTCGTACGCCTGCCGATACTGCTTCAGCAACAGGTCCAGCTTCGGCTTCGCCAGCCGCCGGATCAGCCAGACGAACGCCCACCCCACCAGCCCCAACAGGCACGCCGTCACGACATACTTGAAATGACGCGTCGGAAACCGCTCGTGGATCACCTGGACCGTCCGCACATAGAGCGCCGCCCCCGTGCTGGCGTAGATCATCCGGTACAGGCTCTCCCGCCGCCTCACCAGCAGGAACGTCCCCCCCGCCACCAGCGGCAGCAGGAACCCCAGCCGCAGCCAGGTGCTCCGGATCTCCTGCCGCCTCAGCGCCTCCTCGTGCTCCCGCCCGATCGCCTCCTCCCGCTCCTGCATCCGCTTCTTCAACGCCGCGATCGACTTCCCCAGCTCGAACCGGTCGTTCGTGATCTGGATGTACCGCTCCCCCGTCGTCCGAAACTCCCCTTGGATCTCCAACACCTTGTCCAGCGACGCCAGGATCCTCCCGAACTGCTCCCCCGACACCAGCTGCTGGTCCCGGTCCTTCAGCTTGAACAAGTTGTCCACCGTGATCTGCAGGCTCCCCGAGGAATCCCGCATGAACCCCCGCTGCTGCTCCAACAGCTCGCGCTGGTGATCCAGCTCCTCCATCCGCCGCTCCAGCGCCTCCAAATTGGCCGACAGCGAAGGATCCCGCCGCGCCCGGCCGAACTCCTCCCAGTCCGGACGCCGATACCCCGCGAGATCCCCCAGCAGGAATCCCACCGACCAATACACCAGCACCCCGAACAACACCGCCAGCAGGAAGATCCCCGTCCGCATCCACCACGTCCCGCGCGCCTGTCTCATCCGATGCCTTCCTTTCCGGGAGAACCTGGCGCGCCTGGCAGGGCTCGAACCTGCGACCGCCGGATTAGAAATCCGATGCTCTATCCAACTGAGCTACAGGCGCACAATCCCATAACCATACCGAACCCCCCGCCCGTTTTCAAAGGTTACTTCCCGCCCATCCCGCCGCCACAATTCCACGGCTTTCGCGACTGCGGAAATCTCGCCCGGCTTTGCCTTGAGCCCCCCTCGGGGCGATGGGGTGCTAGCCCCCCCTCCCCGTCGAGGCACCCTTTGATGCTCCGCAATCAAGCTTCTTGCGATGATCTTCCATCCGACTTTTCTGCCAATCGCGGTTATGCGCCAGCGGGCTTGGCAACCAGAATATCATGAATGCTGGATGCCACCTGGGCGAGCGCGGGGCGAAGCTCCGCAAGGCGGGTGTTCCAAATCAAGGAGATCGGCACCGCGAGCTTAGCAAGGTAGGGATGGCGAAGCATGACCAAATGGTTCGCCTTCATGTCCCGTTCGGCCAACACCGGGAGAAAACCGGCCAGTCGTCCGCCTCTCAGCGCGGCGGACACCTGCGGAAAACTGGTGAGCACGACGGCGAATTTCAGCGCGTACCCATCGGCCTGTGCGACGGATTGCAGCGTCGTGATGGATGGCCCCAGATCTTCCAGCCCGGCCAGCGGAAGCGAGGCCAGCATTTCCTTCTCGGATTTGCTTTTCGCGGCCTCCGCCATTTCCGGGGTCAAAAACAACGCATACTCGATTTCCCCCAATTCCAATGACTGGATGCCTTCCGGCGCCTTCGACATGGTCCGGCCATCCACAATGCCAATATCCAATGTGCCCTTCTCGATCCCCCGCACGGCGTCCTCGGCGTTGAGGCTCTGCAGGCGGATCTGGGAGCCGGGATAGGCGGCTTGAATATGCCCGAGCCGGGAACAGATCACCCACTGCAACACGGTTTCCCCCGAACCGATCCGAATGGCATCCAACGTGTCCCGGAAATCAACCAGCCGAGTCAAGGCCTCGAAATACTCGATGGTCAAATCCTGAAGCGCCTCGCCCCGGGGGGTCAGACCCTCGAAGCGCTTGCCGGAACGGCTGCGACCCTTCTTCGTGAACAGCGGCTCCCCAAAGAAGTTCTCCAACTGCTGGATGTCGCGGCTGTACGACGATTGGTCCCGGCCATGCTGGTCCACGGCCGCCTGGATGCTGCCCGCTTCGGCCACCTCGCAGAAGCGCCGGAGCCGATCCAGCGTGAGGCCCTTCTCGCCAAAAAGATTATTAAACATAGCCATTTCGCCATTTATCTATGCATATTCTGCATTTGTATTCAATCCATTTTCGGCCTACAGTGCGCCCATCGATGAAAAGAAACCCCATGCCCCCCGCGAAAACCGAGCCGTTCAAGCAAAGCCTGGATCCCCGCCTGATGGAACACTTCGACGCCTATGTGCTCGTAGGCTATACGGCCGACCGCCACCAGAAAGTCCTGGAATCGAACTTCGGCCGGGACGCCTCCTGCCGCGACGGCCTGCGGATCATGAAGACGGTGGCGGAACGCTGGCTCGACGGCAGCATCTTCCCCGGCAAGCCCTCCCCCACCCACCCCGACCCCAACGACGATTCCGGCGCGACCCCATAGGAGCCTCCACGATGACCACGAACGAAAAACACAGCCAGATTGTCCAATTCCTCTGGGACATCGCCAACCTGCTCTGGGGCGCGCTCCCCAAAAGCGAACACCAAAACGTGATCCTTCCCATCACCGTCCTGCGCCGCCTCGACTACGCCTTGGCCGAGACCAAGGCCAAGGTGCTCGCGACCGATCAGAAACTCCGCGAGGCGGGCTTGGAAAACCGAGACCAGGCGCTGTGCCGCACCTCGGGCTTCGCCTTCTACAACACCTGCCCCATGAGCTACGACGACCTCCTCGGCGACCCCGCCTTCCTCGCCCGCAATCTCAAAAAATACGTCGCCGGCTTCTCCGAAAACGTCCAGGAAATCTTCCGCCGCTTCCGATTCGACGACGTCATCCGCAACCTCGAGGAAGTGGGCCGCCTCTATCTGGTGCTGGACAAGTTCAGCGAAACCGCCCGCGAAGAGCAAAAGGGCAGGAAAACCATCAACGTCAACCTCAAGCCCTACCACGAGACCCAAAATCCAGACGGCCTCTCCAACCACGACATGGGCATGGTCTTCGAGGAGCTGATCCGGCGCTACAACGAGGACATCAACGAAAACCCCGGCGAGCACTACACCCCCCGCGACATCATCCGCCTGCTCGTCAACCTCGTCCTCTCCCTGGACAAGGAGCTGCCCAAGACCCCGAAGATCCGCCGGACCGCCGGCGACTGCTGCTGCGGCACCGGCGGCATGCTCTCCACCTGCCGGGAGGAAATCCTCAAGCACAACGCCTCCGCCGAGGTCTTCCTGTTCGGCCAGGAACTGAATCCCCGCACCTGGGCGGTCTGCCGCTCGGACATGCTGCTGATGAATCCCGGCAAGGAGGACCTCAACAACATCAAGCTCGGCTCCACCCTCTCCAACGACCAGCTCGCCGACCGCCACTTCGATTACCAGTTCGCCAATCCCCCCTACGGCTTCGAATGGAAGCCGGATCAGGCCGACGTGGACCGCGAAGCCGCCCGCGGCTGGCATGGCCGCTTCGGCGCCGGCCTCCCCCGCATCTCCGACGGCCAGCTCCTCTTCCTCCAGCACATGGTCGCCCACATGAACCCCAACGAGCCCAGCTACGTGGGCGTCGTGTTCAATGGCTCCCCCCTCTTCACCGGCGACGCCGGCAGCGGCGAAAGCCAAATCCGCCGCTGGATCCTCGAAAACGATCTCCTCTATGCCCTGGTCGGCCTCCCCGAGCAGATGTTCTACAACACCGGCATCCAAACCTACCTGTGGATCCTCTCCAACCGCAAACCCCCGAAAAGCCGCCGCAAGGTCATGCTGATCGATGCCTCCGGCCCGCGGTTCTGGTCCCAGATGCCCAAAAGCGTCGGCGCCAAACGCCGCATGATCACCGATGCCCAGTTGGCTTCCCTGCTGGCCATCTTCAAGGGCTATGCCGACGGCGATGCCGTGCGCGTGCTCCCCTCCACCGCATTCGGCTACCGCAAGATCCAGGTCGAACGCCCCCTGCGCCTCAACTTCTGCAACGCGCCCGAACGGATCGAACGACTGCAAGACGCCACCCCCTTCAAAAATATCGCCCTGAGCAAAAAGCGCGACAAGGCCCAAAAGGCCCAGGAAGAAAAGGATGGCCGCGAACTCCAGGCCCAGATCATCCATGCCTTGGCCGCCATGCCCCGGGACCTGGTCAAGGACCGCGAGGTTTTTCTGACTCGCCTCCAATCCGCCTTCGACCAGGCGGACCTGAAGCTGGCCGCCCCCCTCCAAAAAGCCATCCTCGCCGCCCTCGGCGAGCGTGACGAATCCGCCCAAATCTGCCGCGACAAGAACGGCGACCCCGAACCCGATCCCGAGCTCCGCGACCACGAAAACGTCCCCCTCGGCAAGAACGTTGACGAATTCTTCGCGGAAGAAGTCCACCCCCATGTCCCGGATGCCTGGATTGACACCAGCTACACCGACCCGGCGGACGGCCAGATCGGCAAGGTGGGCTACGAGGTCAACTTCAACCGCTTCTTCTTCCAATACCAGCCACCGCGCGAGTTGGCCGACATCGACCGCGAGATCCGCGCCGCCGAACAAAACATCCTCGCCATGCTCAAAAAGGTGATGGGATGAGCCGCTTGCAACACCCCGAGAAAACGGCCGGGACGGAGCCCGGCCCTCCAGAAAATCACCCAAATGACCTCTTCCCAGCACTGGAGGGACGACCTCCGCGTCGTCCAGGCCCGTTTGGCATGAACCTCGCATTGAAAATACACCCGCTTCCCCTGTTGACCGGCCCCATAGGGCTGATAAATTGCATGCAGGAAACCCGCCAAGCCTCTGCCCTTCGGGACATGCTCCATTCTGGCGGGCTTTTGTTTGCCCGGCTCCCAGAACCTCTCCCCACCCGCAACAACTATGCGGACATGGAGCTCCATGTGAGGAAATGAAAGAAGAGATATGATGACCGCGACACAACAACCCTGTTGGAAAACCAAGTGGCCGCTGAAACGAGTCAAATATCTTGCCACCTGCAATGACGAAGTTTTACCAGAAACAACAGACGCTCATTTTGAATTGGATTATCTCGACATCGGGAACGTCACGTCAACTGGCGTCGTCACTGGAACGGAACTGCTGCAATTTAAAGCGGCCCCCTCGCGGGCACGTCGCCGTGTTCGCCATGGTGACATCATCGTGTCAACGGTGCGGACGTATCTTCGCGCTATTGCGAGGATAGATCATCCGAATCCCAACCTTGTCGTCTCTACGGGTTTCGCCGTCATACGACCCGGAAAGGAAATCGATGCGAGGTTCTTGGGATATGCCCTCCGGAGCAATGAGTTTGTTGATGAGGTTGTCGCAAGATCAACCGGTGTCAGTTATCCGGCGATCTCATCAACAGAGTTAATCAAGATACCAGCCCCCCTCCCCCCCCCCTCCGAACAGCGCCGGATCGCGGACTTCCTGGACCGGGAGACGGACCAGATCGACCGCCTCATCGCCGAAAAGGAAAAGCTGGTCGGCTTGCTCGAGGAAAAACGCAAGGCCGTCATCAGCCATGCCGTCACCCAAGGCCTCAACCCCAACGCCAAAATGCGCGATTCCGGCGTGCCGTGGCTGGGCATGATACCGGAGCATTGGCAGGTGAAGCGATTGAAGTATTTGGCAACCTGCAATGATGAGATCCTGCCAGAATCAGAGGATGAATATCTGGAGATTGAGTACATAGATATTGGTAGCGTTGACTCCTATGGGGCTGTAACGAAAACAGAGCTATTGTGCTTTGGAAGAGCTCCTTCTCGAGCTCGACGTAAGGTCAGGAACGGCGATGTAATTGTCTCAACCGTTCGGACTTACCTGCGCGCGATCGCACGCATTGTTAACCCTGTGCCCAATCTAATCGTCTCAACGGGTTTTGCCGTAGTCCGACCGAAGCCCGAAATGGAAGGTCGTTACTTGGGGCACACACTGCAAAGTGTAGGATTTATAGATGAGGTCGTAGCACGGTCAACAGGAGTTAGCTATCCGGCTATTACCGCGAATGAGCTGATGAATATTCCAGCTCCTGTCCCGCCCCCCGAAGAGCAGCGCCAGATCGCTACAATCATGGACCAGAGGACGGTTATAATTGACCAGGGCGTTGTGGAATGCAGACGGCTACTTGCGCTCCTCCGCGAGCGCCGCGCCGCGTTGATCTCGGCGGCGGTGACGGGCCGGCTGGACGTGAGGGGTGCCGCAGAATGAGCCGCGCGGCGGAAGGTGGGCCGTGGGTTCCGGCGCCGGGGCGCCCCCAGACAAAGTTCCCATCATGGGAACATTTGTTTGACAATTGTTCCGCATGGGGGATAGTATGCATGTGATCGATCGGAGGATGTTGAAAGACTTCTGGGAGGCATTTCCCGATGCCGAAGGTCCGCTGAAGGCCTGGTTCAAGGAAGCCGTGGATGCGAGTTGGAAGAACCCGGCGGAAGTGAAGGCGAAATATGGAACGGCGAGCTTCGTCGGAAATTGCACCGTGTTCAACATCCACGGGAACAAGTACCGGTTGGTGGTGTGGATCAATTACGTGACCCAACGGGTCTTCACCCGCTGGGTCGGCACGCACGAGAAGTACGACGAATTGGACATCGGAGCGATGTGATGGAACCGAAAGTGATCAAGACCGACGCCGAACACGAGGCCGCCCTCCACGCGCTGGAAGCGCTGTGGAACGCCGCGCCCGGCACCCCCGAGGGCGACGTGGCCGAGCTCTGGACCCTCCTCATCGAAAAATACGAGGAGGAGCGCTTCCCCATCGAGATGCCCGACCCCGTCTCCGCCATCCGTTTCCGCATGGAACAGGCGGGATGGAAAGCCAAGGATCTCGTGCCCTTCATCGGCAGCCCCAGCAAGGTTTCCGAAGTGCTCAACGGCAAGCGCAACCTGAGCCTGGCCATGATCCGCGCCCTTCATCATGGCCTGGGCATCCCCGCGGACGCCCTCTTGGGCGCTGCCCGGCAGGACGTTCCCGAGGAAATCCCCGGCATCGAATGGGACCGCTTCCCCGTCGCGGAAATGCTCAGTCGCGGCTGGTTCGCCAACTTCCGCGGCTCCCTGCGCGAGGCCCGCCAACGCATCGAGGAACTCATCCGCGCCATGGTTCCAAACTTGGACGATCAACTCCTGCAACCGGCCCTTTTGCGCTGCCATGTGCGCAGCAACGGGCGCTTCGACCGCTACGCCTTGGCCGCATGGCAGTTGCGCATCCATTCGCTCTGCCGCGACGAAACACTGCCGCCCTACGCCGATGGCACGATCGGCCCCGACTTCATCGAAAACCTGGTCCATTTCAGCACCTTGGACGACAGCCCCCGGCTCGCCCGCGAATTCCTGACGGATTACGGAATCCACCTGGTCACGGAACCGCATCTGCCCCACACCCATCTGGATGGCGCCGCCTTGTGGCATGACGGCCATCCCGTCGTGGCGCTCTCTCTCCGGTTTGACCGCATCGACAACTTCTGGTTCACCCTGGTCCATGAATTGGCCCATTTCAACCGCCATATCCCCACCCCCCGCCCGGATAGTTACCTGGACGATCTCGAACAGGAGGGTGATGAGCAGGAGGCCGAAGCCGACCGCTTCGCCGCGGATTGGCTGATCCCGGACGCGGCCTGGGCGGAGTGGTTCAAAAACCGGCCCCCGACCGGCGCGGCAGTCTGCGCGTTCGCCAAGAAACTCCGAATCCATCCCGGCATCGTGGCCGGCCGGGTGCGCCGCACCCTCAAGAACTATCGCCTGTTGACCCCCTTGGTCAGCCACCCGGTTCGGGAATGCCTGGGGGTCGCGCCATGAGCGACGGCAAGCCAGACGGAACCCTCTACCCATCGGAGGCGTCGACCACGCACAAGGTGTTGCGCGAGGCCACCCTCGAGGCGGCGGTCCAGCGGGCCTTGATCCAGGACAACGGTTTCTTCGCCGGCGCGCCCGACGATTACGACAAAACCCTGTGCCTGATGCCGCGCACGGTGATCCGCTTCCTCCAGGCGTCCCAGCCGGAAAAATGGGATGCCTATCGCAAGATCCTCGGCGACGACGCGGAGGCGAAGGCCCTCCGGCGCATCCACGACATCATCGAACGCAATGGCTCCCTCTTCCTCCTGCGCAAGGGCTTCGACGAAAGCGGCCACCATTTCGAAATGGGCTTTTTCAAGCCGACCCACAACCTGAATCCGGATCTGCACAAGCTCTATGAAGGAAATGTGTTCCATGTGGTCCGGCAGGTTCGCTACTCCCAGGCTAACGAGAACAGCCTCGACTTGGTCGTCTTCCTGAACGGCCTGCCCATCTTCACCGCCGAACTGAAGAACAAGCTGACCGGACAAACCGTCGCCCACGCCCAACGCCAGTACAAGCAGGACCGCGAACCCAAGGAACCGCTGTTCCACTTCGGCCGCTGCCTGGCGCACTTCGCCGTGGATACGGACCTGGTCTTCATGACCACGGCCCTGGCGGGCAAGAACACCCGTTTCCTGCCGTTCAACTTGGGCGCCGATGGCGGCGCCGGCAACCCGCCCCGGATGGACGGAATCTCCACGGCTTATCTCTGGGAAGATGTGTGGACCCGCGACAGCATCCTCGACCTTGTGCAGCGGTTCATCCAGGTGGTGGATGTCCTGGATGAAAAAGGCCGGAAAACCGGCAAGAAATTCCAGATCTTCCCCCGCTATCACCAGTTGGACGCCGTGCGCCGCCTGACCAACCACGCCCGAACGAACGGACCCGGCCATTCCTATCTGAACCAGCACAGCGCCGGCAGCGGCAAGACCATCGAGATCGCCACGCTGGCCACCAGCCTGGCGACGCTCCACGATGCCAACAACAAACCCGTGTTCCATACGGTGGTGGTGGTCTCGGATGCCCGCGTCATCGACCGGATGCTCCAGCGCACCCTCCGCCAGTTCGTCCAGACCGCCGGCATGCTGGAGAACATCGACCAGACCTCGCGCCAGCTCAAGGCGGCGCTGGAGGACGGCAAGAAGATCATCGTCAGCACCATCCACAAGTTTCCGGTCATCATGGAGGACATGGAAGCCCTGCCGGACAGCCGCTTCGCCGTCATCATCGACGAGGCCCACTCCTCGCAGGCCGGCAAGACGGCCGGCGCCATCAATCGCGTCCTTTCCTACGCGAAAGACATCCAAGACCAGGAGGAAGAAGAGGAAACCCCCGAAGACAAGGTCGTGGCCGAATTGCTGAAACGGCGCGGACGGATGAAGCACGTGAGCTTCTTCGCGTTCACCGCGACGCCGAAACCGGAAACCCTCGAGCTGTTCCCCGAACCGAATCCCGCCGAAGGCAAACCGCCTTTCTCCCTCTATTCCATGCGCCAGGCCATCGATGAACACTTCATCCTCGACGTGCTGCGCAACTACACCACCTACAACCAGTACTTCAATCTGCTCAAGACCGTTCAACAAGATCCTCGCGTCGACAAGCGCAAGGCGACGCGCCTGCTGAAAAATTACGTGGCCGACCAGCGCCCCCCCATCCGGCGAAAGGCGCGCATCATGGTCGACCACTTCGTTTCCTGCGTGGCCAAGGATTGCGCCGGCCGCGCCAAGGCTATGATGGTCACCCGCAACCGCCTTCATGCGGTCCGCTATGCCCTGGAGGTCCGCAACTATCTGGAGGAGCTGGGTTCCCCCTTCAAGGCCTTGGTGGCCTTCACGGATGCCGTCAAGGATCCCCCAAAACCCAAGGCGGGCGAAACCCCGAAGGAGTTCACCGAATGCGGCATGAACGGCTTCCCCGAAAAACAGACCGAGGATATGTTCAACACGGATGAATACCGCATCCTCATTGTGGCCAACAAGTTCCAGACCGGCTTCGACCAGCCCCTGCTCAAGGCGATGTACGTCGACCGGAAGCTCAAGGGCGTTCAAGCGGTCCAAACCCTGTCGCGATTGAACCGGATCGAACCCACCAAGGGCGACGATGTCTATGTCCTGGACTTCGAAAACACCGCCGACGAAATCAAGAAATCGTTCCAGCCGTTCTATGACCGCATCCAGCTCTCCAGCGAGACCAATCCCAACCTGCTGTATGACATCCGCAACGATCTGGATGCGACGGGGGTCTACACGTGGAACCATGTGGAGGAGTTTTGCCGGGTCTTCTTCTCGAAACTTCCTGACACGAAAAAAATCGCCAAGCTGCACGGGCTGACCGATCCCCTCGTGGCCCTCTATAAGACGCTGGAGGAGGATGTGCGGCGCGACTTCAAGTCGAAGATGCGCGACTTCGTGAAGCTCTACGCCTTCCTTTCTCAGATCCTCTCGTTCTGCGATCCTAAACTGGAGAAGTTCTATGCCTTCTCCGGCTTCCTGGCGAAAAAACTTCCGCCGGATTCAGCCAAGTTGCCGCTGGAAATCCTGAACGAGGTCGATCTCGAAAACTACAAGCCTGCGTTTACCGGCACGACGCCCATCAAGCTGGACCGCGGAATCGCCACCGTCGACCCCAAAAAATACGGCGAGGGTGTGGGCCCCGATCAAGAGGATTTGGAAGCCCTCTCGAAAATCATCGAAGACCTGAACAGTCGGTTCGGAACCAAGTTCACCGAGGAAGACCGCGTGGTGATCAAGCAGCTCGAAGAACGCATCGGACAGGATGAAGTCCTGGCCCAGCAATTGAAAGCGGGGTCAAAGGACGCCGTCCGCTTGTCCTTCGAGCAGGTCGCGCAAGACATGCTGCACGGCCTGATCGAATCCAACTTCCGGTTCTATCGGAAAGTGCAAGACGACCAGGCCATCTCAAAGGATCTATTCGACCGCCTATTCGATCGGTATTACGAGAAAAAGGTGCTTCCCGGCTGAGCCGCCTTCCGGTTATGCTTTAAGCCCATGAACCTCCCCTCCGGCATCGCCTCCGGCTGGTTTCCGCGCGCCGCGGATTCCGAACTCCGCCCGCGCCCCTCCCCCTGCGGTGTCTGCGAAGCGCCCCCTCCGCCCCCCGCCCCCTTCTCCGAACGCCATCTCCAATGTGTCTGGGCCGACGACCGCCTGCGCCCCCCCTCCCTCGCCACCGCCACCGGCGAACCCGTGCGCGTGGTGCATCCCGGCGAATGGAACACCGGCCCCGGCCCCGATTTCCTCCACGCCGCCCTCCTCGTCGGCCCCGAATTGCGCCGCCTTACCGGCGATGTCGAAATCCATATCCGCCCCGCCGACTGGCAGCGCCACCGCCACGCCGCCGATCCCCGCTACCGACGCGTCTGCGCCCACGTAACCTTTTATCCCGGCACCCTCCCCGAATCCGAACTGCCCCCCGGCACCCTCCAGATCGCCCTCCGCCCCGCCCTCGACGCCCTCCCCGATTTCTCCTTCGACAAC
>CAYODC010000041.1:0-11702 GCA_964402575.1 uncultured Verrucomicrobiota bacterium | reverse complement strand
AATATCCCGTCGAGAAGATGATGCGCGACGCGAAGATCCTGCAGATCTACGAAGGGACCAACCAGATCCAGCGCGACATCATTGGGCTGGCGCTGAACAAGGAATACGCGGCGGCCGTCAAGAAGTAGGACCGGCGGTCCCGGGTCCCCGCAGCGGTAGGCCGGACCAGGCCGGCCCGGAGGAGAGAGCGATGCATATTGTGGTTTGCATGAAGCAGGTGCCCAACACCACCCAGGTCCGGATTCATCCGGAGACCAACACGTTGGTGCGCGACGGGGTGGAGTCGGTCCTGAATCCGTTTGACGAAAATGCGCTGGAGATGGCGCTGCAGCTCAAGGAACAGAACCCCGGCACCACGATTACGGCGCTGACCATGGGCCCGCCACAGGCCGCGGAAATCCTCAAGGAGGCGGTGGGGCGCGGGGCGGATGCCGTGATGCTGCTCTGCGACCGGGCGTTTGCGGGCTCGGACACCTGGGCGACCAGCTACGCGCTGTCCACGGCCATCCGGAAGCTGGAGCCGGCGCCGGACCTGGTGTTGTTCGGCAAGCAGGCCATTGACGGCGACACGGCGCAGGTGGGGCCGGGGGTGGCCGACTGGCTGGGGATGCCGTGCATTACCTACGCGCGGAAGGTGGAAGTGGCCGACGGCCGGGCCCGCGTGGAGCGGACCTACGAGGATGGGTTCGAGAAGCTGGAGGCGCCGTTGCCGTGCGCCTTGACGGTGGTCAAGGAAGCCAACGTGCCGCGAATGGCGTCGCTCCGGGGGAAAATGGCCGCCAAGAAGCTGGTGATCGCGCCGACCACGGCGGAGATGATCGGGGCCGATGCGGCCTCCCTGGGTTTGAACGCCTCGCCGACGCGGGTCGTAAAGATTTTTTCCCCTCCCCCCAAGACAGGCGGGGAAAAGTGGCAGGGGCAAAGTGCCGCCGACATGGCGCAGAAGCTGGTGGACCGGCTCCGCGAGCGGAAACTGATCTGAGCGGGAAGGAGAACGGCCATGGGCTTGAAAATCGATCTGGAAACCTGCATTGGCTGCGGCGCTTGCGTGTCGGCGTGCCCCTTCGGGGCGCTGTCGCAGCGGGCGGACGGCAAGGTGGAGGTGAATGAGGCCTGCACGGCGTGCGGAGCGTGCGTGGACGTCTGTCCCGTGGGCGCGCTTTCGATGGAAATGGCCGAGAAGAGGGGCGATGCCGGGTCGCTGGAGGCGTTCCGCGGGTTATGGGTGTTCGCGGAGCAGCGGGGCGGCAAGATCCAGGAAGTGGCGTTCGAGCTGTTGGGCGAGGGGCGCCGGCTGGCCGACAAGCTGGGGGTGGAAATGTCCGCCGTCTTGCTGGGGCATCGGGTTGGGCCGTGCGCGGCGACCTTATTTGAGCATGGGGCGGACAACGTGTACGTGGTGGATCACCCGGCGCTGGAACTGTACACGGCCGAGCCGTATGCCGAGGCCATGAGCGCCTTGATCCGCAAGCACAAGCCCGAGGTGGTGCTGGCGGGGGCGACCAGCATGGGCCGGGGATTCATTGCCCGGGTGGCGATCCAGGTGGGAGCCGGATTGACGGCGGATTGCACCGAGTTGGACGTGGATGCGGAGAAGCGCCAGCTGTTGCAGACGCGTCCGGCGTTTGGCGGCAACATCATGGCCACCATCATCTGTCCGGACCACCGGCCGCAGATGGCGACGGTGCGTCCCAAGGTGTTCAAGGCGCCGGTGCCGATGGCGGGCCGGACCGGTTCGCTGGTCGAGGAGAAGCTGGAGCTGAAGCCCCCGGCCGTGAAGGTTTTGGACGTGGTCAATGCGATGCAGAACGAGGTGAACGTGGCGGGGGCGGAGTTCATCGTGACCGGAGGGCGAGGTCTGGGCGGTCCTGAAAACTTCCAACTGCTGGCCGAGCTGGCGGAGGCGCTGGGCGGAGCGGCGGTCGGGGCGAGCCGCGCGGCCGTGGATGCGGGTTGGATTTCGAGTTTTCACCAGGTGGGCCAGACCGGCAAGACGGTCCGGCCGAAGATCTACATCGCCTGCGGCGTGTCGGGCCAGATCCAGCATCTGGTGGGCATGAACAGCAGCGACACGATCATCGCGATCAACAAGGATCCCGATGCCCCGATCTTCGGGGTGGCGGATATCGGAATCGTGGGCGATCTATTCGAGGTGGTGCCGGAATTGATCCAGCGCCTGAAACGTTAAGTTTGCGTTATAACTACAACGCCTGCAGGCTTCTTGCTTGCCAACGGGGCGGGAGTCATGGCAGAGTCGCCCTTCAAGTGTGGTGAGAAGGCATGGAGTTCCACAGCAGGGAGAAAGCCGATGATGCGAAAAGCAAGTGGGATCTTAGCGGGATGGGTGATCGCGCTGACCATGGGCGCCTGCGCGTCATGGAATGTCAATGTGGCGAAGCTCCAGCTGGGAATGGAGCCGGAAGCGGTGAGGGAAGCCATCGGCAAGCCGTTTACGATCCGGGCGGCCAAGGTGTATGACGGGGAAGAGTGGACGGAGGTGTGGGAATATCTGCCGCCGTCGTTCACTTGGACGCCGAAAACCTACTGGGTATATTTTGAAAATGGCCGTGTCGTGCAGTGGGGCGAGCCGGGGGATTTCACGGGCCGTCCGGCGCCGGCGGTGATCGAGTACAATCCGAACAAATCCTCGCTTCGCTGAATCTAGTTCTCTTGCCTGGGTATCCTTCCATTTCCTCGGTGCAGGTTCCTTCGGGCGGCGGATTCGTCTGCCATGTCTGAGCGGTTGCAGATCAACAAGAGCAAAGGGTGCCTGGACCGGATGACGCAGGCATCCGGGGGGGGGACATGGAGGCGGCGGACCGTCTGGGGCGCGGTCCTTTTGACTTTGGCGGCCACCGCGTCAGCGCAGACCTTCCGGGTGGGGCCGCTCTACATGACGGCGGTGGGCAATGTCGATTTCGCCTACGACAGCAATGTCGACGAAACCACCGAAGACGAGGTGAAGGAAGGCTATTCGCGGGACGACTTCTACTGGATGCCGGGGTTGTCGATTGTTTCGGCCCCGGTGCCGATGCGGCCCAGCACGATGCTGAGCCTGGCGGCGGCCGTGGCCTATCAGGATTATTTCGAGCGCAGCGACCTGGATACGGAAACCTACAATGTGTCTCTGGGGTTCCAGACGGCGCATCCCCGGTTGACCCTGAGCGGAAACGCCAGCGCGGACTACTCGGTCGAGAGCGAGGAACACGCCTATGTTCCCGGCGGTTTTTCGCGGGATCCCATGACGACGCATATCGCGGACATCAGCGCCAACTGGAACTACCGGAGGTTGCGGATGGAGGGGCGTTCGGCGTTCACCCGCGAGCGGCATGATTACGAAGAATACTGGGCCGACGACCAGGATGAAGCCGTCCTGTTTGCGGGCGCCTATCTGGACAACATTTACCGGGTCAATTTCCTGGCCAGCCTCGAGCAGACAGATACCACCTTCATGGAGGCCGACAAGGAAGAGAACGAGACGGTTACCACCTTGGGCGCCGACTGGCCGGTGTTCAGCTGGGGGGGGCTTTTCTATACCTGGGAAAAGACCGTGACGGAATACCTGCCCGAGGGGAAGGAGACGGAAGAGACCGACGGGACGCTGGGCATCAATGGCACGATTCCGATCGATTGGATCCGGCATCCCAAGATCACGTATTCCATCGGCATCGAGCACGAGCAGACCACAGAGGCGAACGGCGAAGAAACCGACGAGTGGCAACCCGTCCACACGATCACCGTGTCGGACGAATATCAACTGACCAAGACGGTGGAGATCCTGGGAAGCGCCACGTGGGATGACGACGTGGCCGAAGATGAAGTCGAATTTACCTATAATGTAAGGCTGGTGCAGCAGATTGGGGCGCGGGCCGAGCATGCCCTCTCGTTCACGCAGGAGCCCAAGCCCACCTTTGGCTCCACCTCCGACACCGAAACCACGACCTATGGCTACAACCTGGATGTGAAGGACATCTTGTTCTACAACCTGAACATGAATCTGGGCGTGACCTACGAAGAGGAGACTCCGCTGGGCGAGGTGAATGCCCTGACGGAGAAAACCACGACCTACAACTGGGGGCTGAACCATACGCGCAAGCTCTCCCGGCAATTGGACCGCACCTTGTCCTACCAATACACGTGGGAGAAGAGCGACATGGACAAGACGGGAGCCACGATCCGCCACCTGGTCATTTATGGGTTCGCCTATACTTTTTAGCCGGAAGGAGCCCGGAGCGGCCGAGGAAGGGAAAAACGGCAATTCCGCCATTGTCCCGGCCGGAGTGTTGGTGTAGTCTTCCTCCCATGATGCGTTGTGGAATCCATTCGCCGGTCGCCGGGGGAATTATTCTCTACTTGCTGTTGGGATGTGCGGGCTGGTTCGCGGGGAATGAGGCCGCCGGGCAGGGCCGGCTGGACGAATCCGGGCGGACGATCATGGCCGGGGATCGCTTGAGCATCTCGGTCCGGGAACAGCCGGACATGTCGCGCATCTATGCCGTGGCGGGGGATGGGTCGATCGATTTCGGGTTTGCCGGGCGCAGCGTCATTGCGGAGATGACTTCCGACGAGGCCGCCCGTAAACTGGAGTCCGTTCTCGAAGATGGCTTCTTCAAGGAAGCCAATGTCGCCATTTCGATTGCCAACTTCGTGGAGGGCGATGTGCTGATGACGGGGGCGGTGAACAATCCCGGCACATTGCCGTTCCGGGGGGATTCCATCCTGACCCTGATGGAGGCCATTGCCCGGAGCGGAGGGCTGTCGCCCCGGGCGGCGGGGGACCGGGTAAGGATTCTCCGATGGGTTCCCGGGGGAAGCATGGAGCGCGAATCCATTGAAGTGGATGTGCAGACCATGCTGGACGCCATGGACTTTTCAAAAGACCAGTATCTGCGGCCGCGCGACATCATTGTGGTTCCCTTCCGGGGGGAGGAGGATGGACGCAATGAGTTCCTGGCCATGGGGGAGGTCCGCAATCCCGGGTTCCATCCCTATACCGACGATCTGGACGTCATCAAGGCGGTGACGCGTTTCGGCGGATTGACCGAAGATGCCGATTGGAGCAGCGCCCGCATCATGCGCAAGCGGCCCAGCGGGGAATACGCCTTGGTTCCTCTGGATCTGGCCCGGCTCTTCAGCGCGGCGGACATGAGCATGAACTTGCCGATCCAGAAAGGGGATATTTTCTTTGTTCCCTCCATTCGGAACCTTGTCCGGGCCCAGATCTACCTGTTGGGCGAGGTGAACACGCCCGGAGCGGTGGCGCTGAGTCCGGGACCGAATGCCACGGTGGCCCGGCTGATTCTGGACCGGGGGGGTGTTACGCAATTTGCCAATCCCGGCAAGGTCCAGATCCAGCGGACCGCCCCGGACGGCAGCAAGAAGACGATGCTGGTGGATGTCGGACGGATTTTAAAGATGGGTGTGTTTGAAGAGGATGTTCCCCTGCAGGACGGGGATGTGGTGATCGTGCCGGAGAAGGGATTGCTGGGGCTTTGACATGCGCGATATGATTAAACGCCCGGATGCACTGGAAGGTCCCCCGCCGGCCGAGACGGGACTGGGCTCGGCGGAGCCGAAGGGCCTGGACATCCGGAAATACTTCTACATAGTCGCCAAGCGGCTCTGGCTGCTGTTGCTGTGCTTCATGACCTCCATCGTGATCATGCTGGTCATGATGGCCCGGCAGGAGCCGGAGTATCAGGCCACGGCCAAGATTCAGTTGATTCGCTCCGTGGGGCTGCCCGCCAATCTGCAGCCCAGAGACATGGAGACGATTCTGGGCGACTATGAGCAAACCCAGCGCAACATCATCATCAGCCGGGAAGTGCTTCGGCGGGCCCGGGAGCGCCTGAAGCTGACGGCCCAGGAATTCGACGAAAAGTTCAGGGAGCTTTCGGTCCACCCCATCTGGATGACCGCCATTTTCACGATCAGCGTGACGGGCAAGGATCCGGCCTTTTGTGCGGATTATGCCAATGCCATCGCCGATGCCTATGTGGAGTACAAGTCCGAGGAACGGAGCGGAAGTTCCCAGAACACGGTGGTGAATCTGTCCCAGCAGGCGACCCGGCTGTTGGATGAAATCGCGAAAATGGAAGGCGATTTGCTGTCCTTCGTCCGGGACAACAGCGTAGTCGGCATCCGCGAGCGGGGCAATGTGGCGGCCAATTTGTTGGCCCAGTTGTCCAAGCAGTCGGCGGAATACCGCACGCAGCGGATGCTGTTGGAAGCCCAGCAGCCGCTGCTGGCCCAGGCCTCCGATGAAGTCGTGCTGGCCACGCTGGAGTACGGGCTTCCGGCATCGGCGGTTTCGCCGCAGATGGCATCGAAGGAAGGCGAACCCGCGGCGGACGGAGGGGACAAGCTGATCGAGCATGGCGCGGTTGTGCCGGGCAATTGGGATACGCTGAAGCGGGAGAACGCCATGCTGGAAGCCCAGCTCATCTCCTATCGCAAGAAGTACAAGGACGCCCACCCCTTGATCCAGGAGACGCTCCAGAAACTGATGACCAACGAAGAGGCGGTCAAGGTGGAGATTCAATTTGCCTTGAAGCAGTACTATTCCCAATTGGAGGCCTTGGGGATCAAGGAGAAGGCGGCGTCCCGGGTGGAACAGGCGTGGGAAGAGCAGGCTTTGGAGATCGATCGCAAGCAGAAGGAATTCGACGGGCTGCAGCGGAATCTGGATCGGTTGCAGCGGCTTTATGATCTGATCTTCAACCGGTTGCAGGAAGTGGATATTGCCGCGGGCATCCAGTTGGAATCCGTCCAGATTCTTGAACGGGCCATCGCGCCCGGCGGACCGTTGAAGCCGCGCAATCTGCAAAGCCTGTTCCTGGCGGCGCTGATTGGGCTGGGCCTGGGTCTGGGTTTGATTTTCGCCTTGGAATTCATGGACGACTCGATCCGCTATCCCGAAGATCTTTCCCGCAGCCTGGGGACCAGCTGCCTGGGGTTGGTGCCCACGGCCCATTGGAAGCAGGAGGATGATTCCGCCTATTGGATCGGCCGGGTGGATGCGTCCAGCGGGTTTGCCGAAGCCTACCGCAACATCCGGTCCGCCTTGCTACTCAATCCGTCCGGCCGTCCATTCAAGATTCTGGCGGTTACCTCCTCGGTGCCCAAAGAAGGGAAAACAACCACCTGTACCAACCTGGCGACCAGTTTCGCCCAGACCGGCTACAAGGTCTTGCTGGTGGATGTGGATTTGCACCGCGGCGGGGCCCACCGGGTGTTTGGCCTTCAGGCCGGCCGTGGCTTGACGGACTTGCTGCTGGGGAGGGCAACCATCGATGACGTGGTGCAGCACACCTCCGTTCCCGGGCTCGACCTGATCGGCACGGGAGCCTTTCCGGACAATCCGGCGGAACTGGTGATGCGCCGGGAAATGAAGCAATTTCTCGCCGAGGTGTCCCCCCGCTACGACCTGGTGCTGCTGGATGCCCCGCCGGTTCTCGTGGTGTCGGAATCCACGGTGATTGCCGCCCAGGCGGATGGCACCCTGATGGTGGTCTGGAGCGGACGGACCTCGCGCAAGCTGGTCCATGCATCGGTGCGTCAATTGCTGTCCCGGGGGGCGACGTTGATGGGGTGCGTGCTCAACAATCTGGACCTGACCCGGATGGGCAGCTATGGCGCCTCCGGCTATTACCATTACTACGGATACGATTACCGGTACGAAGAGGATGCGGCTGCCGCGGCCTCGGGGCCCAAGCCGCCGGTTGGTTAGGGCCCGGCGGATCAAGGAGTTCGCTTGGTTGTCATTTTCCATCGTGGTTCGCGGATGTCCAGCCGCCACCTTTTCCTGACCTTGGGGGACTGGACCCTCATTGTGGTTGCCCAACTGTCCGCGGTTTTTATCCGTCTCGGCTGGAGCCTGGGTCAAACCTATCTCCAGGAAAACTGGGGGTCCCTGGCCAGCGCGGTGATCCTGTACATGCTGGTGTTTTACGCGGGGGGAATGTACGAGCCGCCAACGAGAAGCCGGCGGATGGATTTTGATTTTCTGCCCCTGGTGGTGGTGTCCATCGCGGCCGGCCTGACCGGGTTGATTCTGTACACCCGCCCGCAAATGGTGCTGGGGCGGGGGATTTGGGCGATTTCCTCCATTCTGATTCTGCTGCTGGCCTACGCCCTACGGCAGGTTTTTTTGCTGTTGGTCCGGCGCGGGCTGTTCCTGAAGCATGCCCTGTTGTTGTGCGACCATCCGGACCGGGTGGCCGATCTGCTCGGGCTGCTGAAGAGCACCTCGTCCTCCCTGTACCACGTGGTTGGACTTGTGACCTGTGGTTCGGCGCCGGCTTCCGCCTATTCGGCATCTCCCGTCGTGCTGGGGTCGGCCGACCATCTCGGACGGCTGGCGGAGGAATACGATATCTCCGCCATTCTGCTGTCGGTGTCTCCCATGCGGAGCCATGAGTTGCTGCCCAAGCTGCGCCCCTTGCGCTATGCCGGGGTGGAGATCATGGATTACATCTCTCTCTCCGAGGAACTGGCCCAGGAAATCCCGTTGGCGCACATCAACGACGAATGGCTGATGACGGCCGCGCTGAACAGCGCCGTCGTGCAGGTGCGCAAAATCAAGCGCGCCATGGACCTTTCGGTTTCCATCCTCGGGCTGATGGGGGGCATTCCCGTGATGCTGGGGGCGGGGTTGCTGATCAAGCTGACGTCTCCCGGTCCCGTGATTTACCGGCAGAAAAGGGTGGGACTGGCGGGAAAAACCTATGTGCTGTACAAGCTGCGCACCATGTGCACGGATGCCGAAACCACCGGGGCGGTGTGGGCCAAAACCCGAGATGTCCGCGTGACAAAGGTGGGCTATTATCTCCGAAAATGGCGGATCGACGAGCTGCCCCAGTTGTTTAATGTTCTCAAAGGGGAGATGAGCCTGGTGGGTCCGCGGCCCGAGCGGCCTGAATTCACGGCCAAGCTTGCCGCATTCATTCCGTTCTACAACGAGCGATGGCTGGTCCAGCCCGGGCTGACGGGCTGGGCCCAGGTGCGCTATCCCTATGCCGCCAGCTTCGAGGCCGCCGCCCGCAAGCTGCAATTCGACCTGTACTACATCAAGAACATGGGTTTTCTCCTGGATGCGGCCATTCTGCTGCGAACGTTCAAGACCATTCTGGTGGGGTTGCGCCACGAGGAGGATTTCATGCCGGCGGATGAAAAGCTGGAGGAGTTGTTCGAGGTTTCCGGACCGGCGGGGACCGATGCCCAATCCGATGGAGGTATCCCGTGAGCATAGCCTGTGAATTTGAATACGAGAAGGCCGAGGATCTGAAATCGGCCCTGCGCCTGCTGGCGCGCCGGGTACCGGGCGGGGCCGTGGCGTTGGCCGGCGGTACCGATCTGGTGGCATGGCTGCGCGACGGCGCGGTCGCTCCGGGCCTGCTGGTGGACCTCAAGGGGATCGCCGATCTGCGCGGGATCCGGTTCAAGGCCGGCAAGCTGTGGCTGGGCGCGGGAACGACGTTCGCGGAAATCATCGAATCGCCGCTGGTGCAGAAGCACGCGCCGATCCTGGCGGAGGCGGCCGGCATGGTGGCCTCGGTGGGCGTGCGCAACCGGGCGACCGTTGGCGGCAATCTGTGTTCGGCGGTGCCCTGCTGCGACAGCGGACCGGCGCTGCTGGTGTATGGCGCGAAGTTCGAGGTGGCCACGCCGCGCGGCAAGAAGAGCATCCCGGCGTCGAAGTGGTTTCTGGGGCCGCGGAAGACGGCCCTGGCCGCAGGCGGCCTGCTGACGGGCATTACCATTCCGTCGGCGGCGCACGCCGGGGCGTTTGCCAAACTCAAGCGCTATCGCGGCGAGGATCTGGCGCAGGCCAGCGTGGCGGTGCGCGTGGATGCCCGGGGGGGGTGGCAGGTGGCCTATGGGTCCGTGGCGCCGACGCCGATCCGCGGCGCGAAGGTCGAGCGTTTGCTGAAGGGGGTCAAGGCTCCCGATGCCGCCCTGTTGAAGAAAGCCGCGGCGGTGGCCGAGGCCGAGGTGGCGCCGATCACCGACATCCGCGCATCGGAAGTCTACCGGCGGATGATGGTGGGCGTGATGCTGAAGCGCGCGGTGCGGCTGGCGGTCCGCCGCCGGGCGGGGCGGGGGCCGGCCTATGGGATCAATATTCTCGAGGAGGAGGCGTGATGAAGGAGATCTCGATTCGGTTGAACGGCGAGGTCCGCCGCGTGTCGGTGGCCCCCAACGAAACGCTGCTGGACGTTCTGCGCGGCCGGCTCGGCATCAAGACGCCCAAGGAAGGCTGCGGGCGCGGCGACTGCGGCGCCTGCACGGTTTTGCTCGACGGCAAGGTCGTGCGCAGTTGCCTGATCCTCGCCATCGAAGTCGACGGCCAGTCCGTGATCACGCTGGAAGGCGTGGGGCGGGACGGTCCCACGGCCCTGCAGAAGGCGTTCGTGAAAAACAATGTGTTCCAGTGCGGATTTTGCGCTTCCGGCGTGATTCTGAGCGCGTCAGCGCTCCTTTCAGAGAAGCCGCAGCCGACGGAGCACGAGGTGCGCGAGGCCCTCGCGGGCAATCTCTGCCGCTGCACCGGCTATGAACCCATCGTCGATACCGTGCTGGAGGTCGCGAAGAATACTTCCCGGAAGCCGTCCCCCCGGAGGAAACGGTCATGAGCAAAACGAAGATCGTCGGAGCATCGTCCGTCCGCGTGGATGGCCTGGCCAAGGTCATGGGCTCTGCGCAGTATGTGGACGACCTTGATTTCGGACCCGGGTTGCTGCATGCCGTGGTGGTGGAAAGCACGCGCGCCCACGCCCGGCTCAAGAAGGTGGATGTTTCGGCCGCCGAAAAGGCGCCGGGTGTGGTCCGGGTGATCACCGGCAAGGACTGTCCCTACAAGTTCGGGCTCTACATGCAGGATCGCCACATCTTCGCGCAGGACCGCGTCCGCTTCGTTGGCGAGCAGATCGCCGCGGTGATTGCCGAAACCCCCGAGGCGGCGCTGCGCGCCGCGAAGCAGGTGAAGATCGACTACGAAGACCTGCCCGCCGTGCTGAACCTGGCCGATGCGCTCAAGAAGGATGCCGTGCTGCTGCATCCCGATCTGGGCAGCTATCAGCGCGTGCCGTGGTTCTTCCCCCGCGCCGGAACGAACATCGCCCACTGGCGCAAGACCCGCAAGGGGGATGTTGAAAAAGGATTCCAGCAGGCCGAGTACATCCTGGAGGACACCTACACGGTGCCGCGCTACGCGCATTGCCCGATCGAGCCCCATGCCGTGACGGGCTTCTTTGATTTGTCCGGCCGGCTTACGCTGTGGGCCTCGTCGCAGTCGCCCTTCGCGCAACGGGGCGTCATGGCCGTCGCCCTCAAGCCCTTCGGCCTCACGCACAAGGATATTCGCATCATCACGCCGTTCGTCGGCGGCGGATTCGGCGGCAAGGCCGGCGTTTCGATGGAAATCATCGCGGCGGTGCTGGCCATCGCGATGAAGGGCCGGCCGGTCAAGCTCAACTGGACCCGCGAGCAGGAGTTCATGAACACGTCGCAGAGGCAGGGCGTGATTGCCCGCGTCAAGATGGGCGTGAAGAAGAATGGCAAGATCGTGGCGCTGGAGCACACGCTGCACTGGGATGCCGGTGCCTCGGCGGAATACGGCGCCAACGTCGTCAATGCAGTCGGTCTTTCCGCCACCGGCCCCTACAGCGTGCCCAACGTCGAGATCGACTCGGTCTGCGTCT